>NZ_JAUJED010000004.1:0-66605 GCF_030442075.1 Vibrio sp. TMPB1044
TTATCAGAGCGCATGTCTTTCAGTTGAAGCATTACCGCTTCACCGTTATCCGCACCGATTTGGAATGATTTAGTGCCGTGAGTACCGTTAAGCAGCTTGTTACCACCAAAAGACGTGGTTTCCGCGATACGGTTTAGTTCGTCGTTCAGTGCTGTTACTTCTTCTTGAATCGCTACACGCTCAGATTTTGAGTTTGAGCCGTTTGAAGATTGTAGAGACAAATCACGCATACGTTGCAGGATGTTAGTCGTCTCGTTCATTGCACCTTCAGCAGTTTGTGCAATCGAGATACCGTCGTTCGCGTTACGTACTGCAACATCAAGGCCGCGGCTCTGAACGTTCAAACGGTTAGAGATTTGTAGGCCCGCAGCGTCATCTTTTGCGCTGTTGATTTTTGAGCCTGAAGCTAGACGCTCCATTGATGTTTGTTGTGCGCTGTTTGCGTTGTTTAGGTAACGTTGCGCTGTCATCGCTGAAACGTTTGTATTTACATTCACTGCCATGGTGATTTCTCCAATTGATTTTCCGGTATAGCGGTTTCCGACGTCTCGGAAAACCAAGTAGTTCTCTCAAAGTTACTTTTAATAACGGCGCGAAAATCAGAAGCTTTAGAAAAACTTTCAAAAAACCACAAAAAATTTATTAATTTAATATTTATCAATGACTTAATTTATCTCATTTTCTAATACAGCGATAGATTTCAATTGAGAAAAGATCTTAACCTGTTTGAAAAACGTACGAATCTCCGTCTAAATTGCTCAAGGTGGAGAAATGATCAATCGCCAAAGATCTCTGGGGTAGACAAATCTTGTGCAATAGGCGAAATTATTTTTCGTGAACAAGAACAGTCAAATAGAGCTCTAAGAAAGATAGAGCGAGAAAATTCGTAGGAAAATAAATAGCAAAAACAAGAAATACAGAAAGGAAAAAGCCCCTTTTCCTTTGAGAGAACCGGGGCTAGTTGGCGCGTCAGAGCCTGTGTGGAGATCATCGAGAAATGAACACATTTCCGACTTGCCGTTGCATTCTTACTGTAAAAATGGATAGCAGGTGAGAGATGAGAGAGCTAAACACTCAATAGTAAGTATGCTTGCCAGTTTCCCTTGCTGCATGGCTCACGTCTGAACACGAGCAGCAAGTTCAACCAATAACTATTGCAATAATGACATCGCAGAGTTAGGCAACTGTTTTGCTTGAGCAAGTATTGAAGTACCTGCTTGTTGCAGAATTTGTGATTTGGTCATTTGCGTCGTCTCTTTCGCAAAGTCCGTATCTTTGATTCGGCTGTTTGAAGCGTCTACGTTCTCTTGTACGTTTGCCAAGTTATTAATACTGTGGCTTAGACGGTTCTGTTTTGCACCCAAATCAGCACGTTGTGAATCCACGTACTTCATTGCAGAATCAATCACGCTAATTGCGTTCTGTGAACCCGCAACGCTGGTTAAGCTAACGTCTTGAACAGAGGTAGCACGGCCTTCACTCTTAATACCTAGCTCAGACGCTAGGCCACCAGAGATAGACATTGCACCGTCAAGGTCTGGTTCAGCAACGAATAGCTGGATGCGACCATCATCAGTAACCGATGCGTTCACAAGATCAGATTGACCATTGATGTAAGTAGCAAGCTCTTCGATATCGTCACCCGCTTTGGTATTGATATCTAAAACGATATCTTCACCCGCTTTGGTTTTGAATTCGAACTTAAGATCACGAGCTTGTGCAGGCACTTCCCAGCTCTTATCTTTGCCGTTTTCAGAATCAAACGTTGTACCACCCATGCGGAAATCATCGGCACGAATGCTCGTCAGAGCCATGATCATCGCTTCACCAGAGTTAGAACCGATCTGGAACGATGCTTCACCAAATGAACCATTCAATAGACGACGGCCACCAAAAGACGTTGTCTCTGCGATACGGTTAAGCTCATCTTGAAGTGCCATAGACTCTTCATTCAGTGCCGTACGCTCTGCTGGAGAGTTAGTACCGTTTGATGATTGAATCGCTAGATCACGCATACGTTGTAATACGTTGGTTGATTCGTTCATCGCGCCTTCAGCGGTTTGAGCAATTGAGATACCGTCATTGGCATTACGCATTGCTACATCAAGACCACGAGATTGAGCTGTTAAGCGGTTCGAAATTTGCAAACCTGCAGCATCATCTTTTGCGCTGTTGATCTTGTGACCCGATGACAAACGCTCCATTGAAGTCGCTAAGTCATTCGACGCTTTATTCAGGTAACGCTGTGCTGTCATAGCAGATACGTTAGTACTTACATTAATAGCCATTTTGCTCTCCTTATGAGTTCGCAAGCTTTCTGCGAAGCGGCCAGCTTTACTCTCATATGGATAAGCACTGACCGTGTATTACTCGATAAACCCTATACAAGGTTTAAGATCTGTATTAATCATTTATAACCAACACAGATACAAGTTGTATGCCAAGTTTAATCTCATATAAATAATTTTTTAATTATCTAAAAATCAAAAACTTACAAACAACACTGCGCAATTATGATTTTCTACTATTAGAAGGTAAAAACAGTCACCTTCCTTATTGCCGTTTTTTGCCGCTATTCTATCTAGAAACATCATGCT
The DNA here is from genome assembly GCF_030442075.1 of Vibrio sp. TMPB1044. NCBI lineage: Bacteria > Pseudomonadati > Pseudomonadota > Gammaproteobacteria > Vibrionales > Vibrionaceae > Vibrio > Vibrio sp. TMPB1044. The sequence continues at coordinate 2,598 of NZ_JAUJED010000004.1, forward strand.
TCGTACAAAAAAGCGGCAAACTATGGCGTCATTCGCACGTATGGCATAGCACATACGGCAAGGAATCAACGCCATGGTGATCGACAAGTCACCATTAAATGCCGATTGATCATTAAATATAGTTAAACAAGGTCAGGTCTTTGGTTTTGCCAAACGCTTGTTGAGAAGCTTGTAGTGCTCGAGAGTTTTCATTGAACTCAATGATCGCTTTCGAGTAATCCAAGTCTTCAAAATTGCTTTTTGCTTTCGCTAAAGACAACTTAAAATCTTCATGTTGCTGCTCTTGAATATCCAGCGTACTTAAACGTGCACCAACATCGGTTCTTGCCTTGGTTAAATGAATAAACGCGGCATGAAACTCTTCGGTTACTTGGTGCAATTTCGCCGTAGCTGATGCATCCGATACTGGGTTTTCAGCCTGTTCAGCGGCTTCTTTAAACGTATCAAAGATAGAGAATGTCTTTCTCGGCTCTAAGGTGATCGAATCACCTTTCGTGATCTGGCCTTTAAGTTGGATATTCAGCCCTTCGTAGACAATACCTGTCGAAGGATCAAAATCTTCCGCGGCGACGACGGTCCCATCTTTTTCAAGTTGGTAGGCATAGTTTCCGGTCTGCATATCAACGAACGTCACCTTGTACGTTGATGAATCTTTAGTTGTGTTCGTTGCGCGCTCTAACAATAGCTCTGAAGCGGGCTCAAGGTCATACTGAGGCTCAAAATCACCAAATGGGTTGTCTATTTCCATAAACATCTTGCTGCCTGGATCATTCATTGCCATTTCAAAGCTACTTGCCACACGCATCTTGCGTTGGTAGTCATCACCTTGATAAGTCACGTTTCCTTGATTGTCTCGAAAGAAAGGCTGATTCTTTGGTTTAGTACCCGCAAATGTGTAGTTACCCGACTCATCTTGAGAGTTGGCTAAATGAAGGAAGTTATTCGCCAGTTCTTGAATTTCACGCTTCTTGGCTAAACGGTCTTCTGGAGAAAGCGCACCGTTGATCATTTCCATCACGGTTCGTTTTGCTTCATCAGCAAAGCCTTCAGTGTTAGAAACTAATACTTCATGATGTTCAAGACGATTTCTTACTAGAGTAATCGCATCTACATACTGTTTAAGTTGTTCTGACTGCTGACCTATGTTCTGCAAATAGTGCGTCGCTAATGGATCATCACTTGGCGACTGTAACTTCTTACCTGAAGCAAGTTGCGCTTGGTTGTGATGCACCTTGTTCTCTTGGCGGCGCAAGTCATTTTGTACTGACTGATAATTATGGAAGCTAGAGATACGATTCAACATTTATACCTTCCTATCTCAGAGCCAAAATAGTGTTAAACGTATCGTTGGCTGCTTGCATGATGCGTGAAGAAGCCATATACGCTTGCTGAAACTTCATCATATTTGCCGCTTCTTCATCGAGGTTTACTCCCGAGATAGAAGCAATACGCTCTTGAGCCGACTGTTTTTCTAACGTCGCAATATCACTCAAACGATTTGCCGTTGAAGATTTCAAGCCCGTATTGGTATTCAAGTTGTGGTAAAGGTCTAAAATCGTAGACTCACCATCATTCAAAAGCTTTCCTGTTTGAAGATCTTGCAGCTTACGCAGGTTACCGTTGTCACCTTCTGATGGGACAAGGTTTGCCGTAAATTTATCATTTGCCACAGCGCCTGGTGTTAGCTCAAACGTTGTTCCATTGATAGTCACAGGGCCTTCGGGCGGATACGGTTGAGGCTGCATCAAGATGTTGCCCTTAGGATCGGTAACCGCAAATTGCTCCCCCTTTGGTGATACAACCACTTCAAACTCACGCAATTGACCGGCCGCTAGAATTTTGAACCCAGCAGTGCCCTTGGCAAAAGTGGTCGATGCCTCATAGCTTTGCGCGGCAATGTCTTTCGGATCTTTGGTTTCCATCTGCATTTGAGCAGCAAAATTACGCGTTGGACGCAGTAACAGTTTCTCTCCTAGCTCAGGAGGGTTACGAATTTCCACTCGCATGCCATCAAGATAAAAAGCGTTGCCGCTAGAGTCGGTCGCCATCTTCACGGTCTCACCGTTCGGCTTAGTCACCACGTAATCGCTGCCATCGTATTTCAGACCATACTCACCGCCTTTTAAGGCAGAGGTATCATCAATATATACCGCAACATCTGCTTTCGATTGCCCGCTAGCCGTGACACGAGATTTAGCCACCAGCTCAGAGTTAACATCAGTAAACAGGTTCTTACCTACGTTGCCGTTGAGATCCAAACCTTGTTCTTGAAGACCATTTACCTCGTATGAAAACGCGGTCGCTAAACGACCAAGTTCATCCATGATTGCCGGGATGTGTTCGTCACGCATATCTAGCATGGCGCCGATTTTTCCGTCGATATCACTGCTGGTGATCGGTTTTAAAGACTTACCTTCAACAATCGCTAGGCGACGCTGATGTGCATCGGGTAAGCCATCAACCATTTTTAATTGGCTTGCTTCACTACCAGAGACTAAGGTATGGCCATTGCCAATATGGACATTAAACCCTTCGGCATTTGAGCGTGGTGTCACCGTTACTTTGGTGTAACCAGAAAGCTCATTAATCAACTTTTCGTGCTGATCTCGTAGGTCATTATGAGGCCCAGGAGTCCGCATCATTAAACGTTGAACATCACGGATCTCGTACGCAAGCTGATTAACTCGCTCGATACCCATATCTAATTTTTTATTGGTAGAGTCAGACTGTTGGCGAACCGTTTCATGGAATTCATTTAACGTTTTACTAAGTAGCCCAGCCTTTTCTAATACAACTTTTCGAGCACCGACATCATTCGGTGTATCGGCTAATGTTTTAACCGAATCAAACCATTCATTAAGGTTTTCTGGAATCTTCTTCGAAGCAACAGATGACAGCATACTCGACAGCATATCGAGGTTAGCTTCGGTGTCGCCTTTATTGGCGGCATTGGTTGTCGATAAGTTAAGTTCGTTGACGGCAAATTGGTCCCAAGAGCGGCGAACATTTTCCACATGCACGCCCATACCATAGCTTTGGCCACCGTACTGACGCGGGTCATTCACACCTTGAATCACAGATTGGCGGCTATAGCCCTCTGTGTTGGCGTTAGAAATGTTATGACCTGTGGTGTTTAGCTGTCTCTGAGCAGTAAGAACACTTTGTGCCCCTACATTCAGAAGATCCGACGCCATAATGCCCCCAAAAAACTTAACAAAATCAGGATAAACTGATTAACTACCAGTTTAAAAAGCAATATATGTGCCAATAGACACAGCGAAGAACTAAAAGACAATAATTTATTGAAGTGTAAAGAGATAACTACAGACTTCGCAGCAAAATTTGAGGTGATAGATAAGAAAAGAGCCTGCCAATGGCAAGCTCCCGTGTACATTCAATAACGCTAGTTCATCTCGTCAATCTTAGCTTTCACTCGCAAAACCTTGTCTGCATAGTTAGGGTCAGTTGCGTAACCAGCTTGGTGAATACCTTTGATGAAATTCTCTGAGTTACCTTGATGCTGCAATGCCGTTTCGTATCTTGGGTTTTCATTCAAAAACTTCACATAGTCGTTAAAGCTGTCTTCGAAGTTTGAGTAAGAACGGAATGAAGCCGACTCTTTAACGGCAGTTTTACCGTGAAACTCGAGAGTTTGAGTTGCAACCTTATCGCCCTTCCAACTTCTATCGGCTTTGATGTTGAATAGGTTATTACTGTTACCTAATGAGTTCTTAATCATTTTAGAACCCCAACCTGTTTCAAGCGCAGCTTGTGCCAATAGGAGTGATGAATCAACACCAAGCGCACTTGCCGCTTTTTCAGCGTAAGGCTTCATTGAGGTCACAAACGATTCTGGAGAATCAAAGGATACTGGCTGTTTTGCTGCTTGCGCAGATTGAACGTCTGACGCACGCTCTTCCGAACGGCCTGAGTATTGCGGCCTTTGCAATGAAGCATCAAAGCCTTCACTGCGAACCTTCTCTTCAGACGCATCGCTTGCTTGACCAGCGCTTAGCTGAGCCACAATCATATCCGCAAGACCTAACGAACCTGAAGCACTTAACTCACTCGCCATTTGGTCATCTTGCATCTGACGGTAGAACTGCTCGTTCTGGCTATTCAGCATATCCGACTTAAAGCTCGAATTCGCATCACGCATCGACTTAAACAACATCGAGGTGAAAATCGATTCAAACTGTTTCGCAGCAGCGGTTAATGCTTCTTTCTCGCTACCTTCTTCACCGTTTACTGCTTGTTGACGAAGACGATCCAAGCTACCGATGTCGTGGATAAAACCAATATCATTATTATTCTTAATCATGCTTTATTCCCTAGATAATGATCAATTGGCCTTCAATCGCACCCGCTTGTTTCAGTGCTTGAAGGATTGCCATTAAATCTGAAGGCGCCGCGCCCACTTCGTTAACTGCGCGGACCAAATCGTCCAGCGTTAGGCCAGGTTCAAACTTGAACATCTTGCCATCACCTTCCGTGATTTCGATATCAGAATCAGGAACCACTACCGTTTGGCCACCAGAGAATGCATTCGGTTGGCTTACATTTAGATTTTCTTTGATTGCAACCGTCATACCACCATGTGTTACTGCCGCCGCTTTTAAGCGTACGTGCTTACCAACCACAATGGTGCCGGTACGAGAATTAACAATGATTTTTGCTGAACCCTCTGCAGGGTCGAATTCAATATTTTCGATAGCCGATAAGAACGCGACACGTTGGCTGATTTCTCGAGGAGCACGAACTTTTACTGACGTCGCGTCTACCGCAGACGCCATTTGTGGGCCTAGGAAATCATTAACTGCGTCAGCCAAACGCTGAGCCGTTGTGAAGTCGGATTGGATTAGGTTAAAGGTGATGTAGTCACCACGACCAAATGGGGTTGGGATCTCTTGTTCAACCGTCGCGCCGCTAGAGATGATACCTACGTTTGGGTTGTTGCCAACGATCTTCGAACCGTCATTACCTTGAGCACTAAAGCCACTTACTACCAAGTTACCTTGCGCCACAGCATACACCTGACCGTCTAGACCTTTCAGGAAGGTCTGTAGCAAGGTACCACCACGAAGGCTTTTTGCTGAACCGATAGAAGAAACGGTTACGTCAACTTCCTGACCTTGCTTAGAGAAGGCTGGAAGTTCAGCGGTAACAATTACCGCTGCTACGTTTTTCGTTTTTGGCTTAGTGCCGGGCGGCAATTGAATGCCAAAATTTTGCAGCATCGCGTTAAACGTTTGATCGGTAAAGGGAGTTGTCTCACCAGTACCCGGCAAGCCGGTCACCAAACCGTAGCCAACAAGTTGGTTACTACGAACACCCGCCACTTTTGCCACGTCTTTGATACGCGCAGCATGGGCACTTGTGGCAAGAAATAGCATGCCGAATAGTACGAGTGTTAGTTTTTTCATTGAGTAACCTGTCTGTATTGCTTTAATTTATAATAGCTTAGCTAAATATGGCTGAGTGATAGAGGCTGTCAGTATGTCGTCGCCCTCACAAGCTCTACAGAGATACATTAAAGAATCGTGCCAAGAATCCAGGCTCTTGCATATCTTTCTGCACGCCCGTGCCCGAGTACTGAATTCGTGCGTTAGAAACACGGTTTGAAGCGATGGTATTTTCGAAATCAATGTCGTCTGGACGGATAGTGCCACTTAGGCGGATATACTCATCGCCTGTGTTCAATGTCATCCATTTTTCACCACGAACCACTAGGTTGCCGTTGGCTAAAACTTCAATAACTTCAACGGTAATGTAGCCGCTGATACTGTTACTTTGGTTGGCTGATGCGTCACCAGCAAAGGTATTGGTGTTGCTCAGATCGTAAGAAAAGTTGTACTTATCGATAGTCAGCTCTTGACCACCAACGGCCAATGGCTCCATCGATGCATCATTCGACTTAGACATGTCCGCGTTGGCTTTTTTGGTCGCACGAGTATTCTCATCTAGGGCTACAGTAATGATGTCACCAATGCCGCGAGGTTTTGAATCGTCATACATGCTGCCAATGTGGTTCACATTGAACAGTGAGCCCGTTGCCGCTGCGTAATGCTCTGGTTTCTGCTTGGGATTGATTGGCGCCCATGCAGGGTCACCAGCAATTGGATCGGTGCGACCACGAAGCGTGTCGATAATGCCTGAGCTCTCTTGCGCCGACTTATCACCTTCCACAGCATCAACCACTGTGGTTGCATTTTCTTCTGCCGGAGTCTCAATCGGGTCCAGTACAGCACAACCCGTCATAGACATAAATAGAGCTAAACAAAAAATACGTTTCATGGCGATATACTCTCAGCAGGCAGTGGTCAATGGATTAATCAGCAGAAATAGATCTATTAATTAAAAAAGTAAACGGCTAAAAAACCAATTACAGCTGTTGGTTAACAAAGCTCATCATCTTGTCTACCGACGAGATAACTTTCGAATTCATTTCGTATACACGCTGAGCTTCAATCATGTTTACCAGCTCTTCGGTTACGTTCACGTTCGATGTTTCTAGCATCGACTGACGGATATTACCTAAGCCATCAAAGCCCGGAACACCCTCTTGTGGGTCACCACTCGCGCCAGTTGGCAAGTAAAGGTTTTGACCTACTGGCTCTAAACCACCTGGGTTTACAAAGTCAGTAATAGTGATTTGGCCAACCACGACGTTGTTTTGCTCACCACGTAGACGAACCGACACTTCACCATCGTTACCTACTGTTACCGAGATCGCGTCTTCAGGAATCACGATTTCTGGTTGTAGAGGGTAACCTTGACCCGACGTTACGATCGCGCCGTCACCGTTCAACGTGAACTGACCATTGCGGCTGTAACCTGTTTCGCCGTCTGGCATCTCAACTTGGAAGAAACCGTCACCTTCAATCATCATGTCTAAGCTGTTAGATGTCGTTTGTGCGTTACCGTGAGTGTGCACTTTTTGAGTTGCGACCACCTTAGAACCAGCACCCAACATCAAACCACTTGGCAGCTCAGTGTTCTGAGACGATTGACCACCCGGTTGGTTGATGTTCTGGTAGAACAGATCTTCAAATACCGCGCGGCTCTTTTTAAAACCAATGGTCGAGGCGTTGGCAAGGTTGTTCGAAATCGTTGAGATATTGGTTTGTTGGGCGTCTAAACCTGTTTTACTTACCCATAATGCTGGATGCATAGCAATTTCCTTTAAATTCTATTAGCTCATACGAAGCAGTGAATCAGACGACTTGTCCATTTCCTCTGCTGTGCTCATCATCTTGACCTGCATTTCAAACTGACGTTGTAAGTCAATTAAGCTGGTCATTTCACCTACGGCATTTACGTTACTGCCTTCGATAGCACCTTTTAGCAACGTTACTGCTGCATCTGCTTCGTATGCCTGATCTGGGTTTTTCGAACGGAACAGACCATTCGTATCTTTAAACAAAGTTTGATTGTCTGGACGTACAAGCTTAATACGATCAACTACGGCCAATTCTTCAGCTGGAGCGCCTTGAGGAATCACCGAAATCGTACCGTCAGTACCAATTTCTACTTTACTGATTGGGATGGGCAGTGTGATTGGCGCATCGTTTTCACCTAGCACCAAATAGCCACTTGCATTAGTTAGCAAACCGTTTTGGTCAACCTTAAGGTTGCCGTTACGTGTTAAACCTTCGCGGCCGGTGTTATCCATAACTGAAATCCAACCATCACCTTGAACGGTAACATCGAGATCTCGGCCAGTGGTAACCACACTACCTTGCGAGAAATTATGGCCCGGACGCTCTGTCATACTGAAAACACGAGTAGGCATGCCTTCACCATACGCTTGCATTGAACGCGCTTGTGCCAAATCAGCACGGAAACCCGTTGTACTCACGTTGGCAAGGTTGTTTGCACGTAGCTGCAAAGCTTGCATATTTTGCTTAGCGCCACTCATGGCAAGAAACAGTGCGCGATCCATAATTTTGCTCCAAAAAATCATCTTCTGGGGCTAATAAAGCAAACACTGTGCCAATATTTTTAAATGTTATTTATCAGTAATTTAAATAGAAAATGAACAAGGAGGGGTGATCATTAAAGGATCATTCAGGAAGAATTGTTGCCAGTGGCATTACCGTGCGGCAATAGGGGCGGCAAATAAGAAGACAAACAACAATACCCAATTCAATGACATTGAATTGGGTATTCGCAGATGATTCAAACGTTTGAAACGATTAACGAATCTGAAGAATATTCTGTTGCAGTTGGTTGTGTACTTCTAGAGAACGAGAGTTCGCTTGGAAGTTACGTTGAGCAGAAATCAAATCAACCAACTCTTGAGTCATATCGATGTTCGATTGCTCTAGTGAGCCGTTGTTGATGCTACCAAATGAACCTTTGTTCGATTCACCCCAGATTTTATCACCAGAGTCGTTAGTAGAATCCCACTGAGTACCGCCTTTCTTATCTAGGCCTTGCTCGTTTGGTACACGAACTAAGCCTACACGGCCAAGCATCACGTTTTCACCATTTGAGTAAGTACCCAGAACACTGCCGTACTCATCGAAATCGATTTTGGTTAAGAAACCTGTTGTCGCACCATCTTCATCAAACTTAGTCAATTCAAACGGAGCAGCAAACTGAGTTGAAGAATCCAGACCAAACTTAAGCACCTGTGTTGGATCGGCACCGTTCAAGTCAATTGGGTTCGCACCTGCACCTAGAGGATCAGAGTTAATTGGCTGACCACTGTTTAGGCTTGCTAACGTACCGTCATTGTTGAACTTCATTGTGTGACCAACATGACCAGTTGCATTCGTCGCATCACCGCCAGTAATGTTCAATGGCTTCTCACCATTCTCATCTGACATAGTGTAGTACGTTTGCCAAGTGTTTGGTTGAGTCTGATCTTTGAGGTAGTAAGTCGTTAACTTGTAAGACTGACCCATAGAATCGTATACCGTCGAAGACGTTGCACGGTTATAAGTATCAGCATCTTGGTAGTTAAATGCAGCCGGGTCTTTAAGATCACCATTTGCAGGAAGGTTGACCCCTACTTCAATGTTTTCTGTCTGTTTTGGCTTACCAAACTCAGCAGGAATGTCGAGAGGCTTTGGCGCGTAAGAAAGAACTTCACCCGAGTTTGGATCAACATCGTAACCTAAAAGAAACTCATCATTAGCCGTAACCATGTAGTTGTCTTTGTTTAGGTGAAATGCACCATTACGCGTTAGTTCGTTAATCTCTGGCACCATGCGATCTTTCGATACTGCAAAGAAACCTGTACCACTTACACGCAAATCCATTGGGTTGTTCGTATAAATACTTGAACCTTCGTGGAACTGTTGCGCCACCTGGCTAGCTTGCGCACCACCACCTGACGTCGTTTTTGCGTTAGTAAACAACGAGTTTGAGTAAACATCACCGAACTCTGCACGAGACTCTTTAAAGCCAAACGTGTTTGCGTTCGCAATATTGTTACTGGTTGTATTCAGGTCTAATTGTGCAGCGGATAGGCCGCTTAAAGCTACATATGACATTCCAATATTCTCCTAATCTATCTAGCTAGCATAGTCACTCAATAAAGAGCTACGCTTTACCAACTTCTAGTACTTCAGCAAGTCGTACTGGCGATGTGAAACCAGCCAGATTGAGTAGTACGTTGCCATCACCCTTACCAAGAAGCACACTGTTCACGTTCGCATAACTGGAAACTTGAAACTCTGTGTTCTCGCCATCCAGTAAACCCGACGCTTTCACGTTATATTTACCGGCCGGCAATGGGTTACCGTCTTCGTCTTTTCCGTCCCATTCAACACGTGTATCACCAGATGGTTTAGAGCCGATATCAAATGTGCGAACCAATTGGCCAACTTCGTTCTCAACACGGACCATTACATTGTCCATTGCCTGAGGAAGCTTAACCATTGCCGCCATACCGCCATCACCAGGTTTTACACCTGCCGCACCAGGAACCAATACGTCACGACCAACCAAAGAGGATGCCTGAAGTGCTTGGTTAGAGGTCATTGATGAATTCAAGCTTTCAAACTGTGTATTCATTTTGCCAATGCCATCTACGGTCGCAAATGAAGCCATTTGCGCAATCATCTGGTCATTGCTAACCGGCTTGAAAGGGTCTTGTTGTGCTAGTTGCTTAGTCAACAAAGATAAGAAGTCTTCTTGTTTAAGATCCTGCTTACCTGTTGTTTCGTCGGGCTTCTTAGCGCCATCTTGAAGACTCTTCAGCTGGTCAACATAGGACAAGCCGCTTTGACCAACATTGTTGTTGATTCCAGCCATGTGCTACCTCCTTATCCTTATTGACCCATCTGCAGCGTACGCAGCAGCATTTGTTTACTCGAGTCAGCAACCTGTACGTTCGTTTGATACGCACGTGATGCCGAAATCATGTTTGCCATCTCTTCCATAACGTTCACGTTAGGCTTGTATATGTAGCCTTCGTTGTTCGCTAATGGGTGATCCGGGTTGTACTCCGCGCTTAGCGGCTTATCGCTTTCTACAATACCTAAAACTTTCACAGGCACAGTGTGACCACTGTTGCGTGCTTTATTTAACTCAGCGCCGAACACTGCGTGACGAGCCTTGTAAGTTTCTTCAGCTGAACTACTTACACTGTCCGCGTTCGCAAGGTTACTCGAGGTCGTATTTAGACGAACAGATTCAGCACTCATCGCAGAACCAGTCACATTGAATACATTAAATAAGCTCATCTAATTATTCCCCTTTAATCGCTTTAGTTAAATTCTTGAACTTACTTCCTAGGAAGTCGAGAGAGGCTTGATGCCTAATTTGGTTTTGCATGAAAAGGTTTCTTTCCAAATCCAAATCAACCGTGTTGCCATCTCCTGTATCAGGTTGTGTAGGAATTCGATACTTCGTTTCCCCGTGCACCGTTGTTGAGGCAGAAATGTGCCGACCATCTGTACGGCTAAGACCAATGCTTGCCCCAGAACTTGCCGCTTGCAGTGATTGCTTAAAGTCTAATCCCTTTGCTTTATACCCAGGCGTGTTTGCTTGCGCGATATTGGTGGAAAGCACCTCAGCGTTACGCTCACGTACACCAACTGTGTGCTGGTGAATACCCAAAGCATTGTCAAAAGAAATAGCCATGTAAACCTCAACTCAAGAACTGACTGTTATGAAATAACCAAAGCAATATATATACCAACTTTTAAAACAAAGCGGTCTATCTATACTTTTACAGGTTACTCGTGGGTAAACTTGCAATATACAAGCCAAAAAATAGAGTAAATTGGAATGTCACTCTAACTTAAAGATATAGCTTAAGCGGGTAAAAGAAAACCCAGCACTTGGCTGGGTTTTGAATTTAAACAGTAACGTCGCACCTTATACTGGTGCTACTCATTACTTTAATTTGTAGATGATGCCTGGATTACAGCGAACCATTTCAAAACGATCCGTTAAACCTGTTAATGATTCAGACGCACCCAATAATAGGTAACCACCAGGGTTCAGGCTATTTGCCATCTGGTTAAGTACTTTTGACTTCATATCAGGTGAGAAGTAAATCAGCACATTACGACAGAAAATAATATCGAACTTGCCTAACAAGGCATAGCTGTCCATCAAGTTCTGAGGGCGGAAGTTCACCATGCGCTTAACGTTATCTTTCACTTTCATACGACCATCGCCCGCATCTTCAAAGAAGGTACGACGACGCTCAGGAGAAAGTCCACGTCCCAATGCAAGGTTGTCGTACGCGCCTGTACGGCACATATCCAACATACTTGCTGAGATGTCGGTTGCAGTAATCGATACATTTGGCAACATACCCGGCTTACGAGCTTGAGTTTCAAGAATCGTCATTGCCATTGAGTATGCTTCTTGGCCTGAGGAACTTGCCGCAGACCAAATCTTAATAGGACGCTTATTTGCCGCTATTTCCGGTAGAAGTTTATCCGCAAGCACAGCAAACGGGTAAGTATCTCGGAACCAAAGTGTCTCGTTCGTCGTCATGGCATCGACAGCAGCCACACGCAGCTCACGGTTTCGACCTGTTACTACGTCTCTCAATAGATCAGATAGAGAAGCTAAATTAAACTTCGCCACTAATGGGCTTAGACGACTGCGCACCAAGTACTGTTTGCTGTCACCTAATACAATGCCACATTGAGATTCTAAGAAACGGCTGAAATCGCGATACTCTTGATCACTTATTGTTATAGCAGTCATTAATGTCTCTTTTAGTTAGTTAACGCAGCTTTTACCGCTGCACCAAGCTCATCAGGGTTGAATTTCGCGATGAAGGAGTTAGCTCCTACGCGTTCAACCATGGCTTGGTTAAATACACCACTCAACGATGAGTGTAAAATTACGTATAGATCTTTAAGTTCGGCGTGACGACGAATCTCAGCAGTTAACGTATATCCATCCATTTCTGGCATTTCGATATCTGAAATCACTAATGAAATCTGATCGTAAATACTGCCTTCTGATGACATCTGCACCAGCTTCTCATAGGCCTCTTTACCATCTTTCACAGAAATAACTTCAAAACCAATCGACTCAATAGCACGTTGAACCTGCTTACGAGCAACAGTCGAGTCATCAGCAATCAAGATGCGGCGAACCAGTTCTTTCTCTTGTTCGACTTTCGCAATATCTTCAGCAATCTTGCTGTCCATTGTTTCATCAACAGGAGAAATTTCTGCAAGAATCTTCTCAACATCTAGAATTTCTACCAATTCATTATCAATGTTGGTTACCGCTGTCAGGTAGTTCGCTCTACCTGCGCCATCTGGCGGCGGAAGAATCGATTCCCAGTGCATGTTAATAATGCGCTCTACTGAACTTACCAAGAAACCTTGAATGGTTCGGTTAAATTCAGAGATAACCACAAAACACTTTTCAACATCCGTTGTAGGACGGCCACCAATCGCTAAGCTCAAGTCAATCACAGAGATCGTTTGGCCACGAATATGTGCTACACCTTTAACCAGTGGGTTCAAGTTTGGCATCTTTGTCAGCTTAGGGCATTGAAGCACTTCTTTTACTTTAAAGACATTAATGCCGTAACGCTGACGCCCCATTAGGCGAAAGGTTAGTAATTCTAATCGGTTTTGACCGACGAGTTGCGTACGCTGATTCACCGAATCAAGAATACCCGTCATGAGCTCATCTCCATATCAAACTTTTTTGTATAAAAAGTGTTAGTCTACTGCAGGCTACGAACCACCAGAGAAACGGAATGACGTATTATAAAACAAATTTGCCACCTCTTTCCATAGCAATGTGTAGAGCTACTTTTAAAACTGTCGCTAAGTTTATCGGCATTTTATCAATATTGTTTAGTTTTTTTGTACAAGCTGCGACCCCAAAACAAATTGAGATGATTCAGTCAGCAGCAGAGCAACACATCCTTGATACGGTTGAGCAGACACAAGGCGGTGAACTCTTTGTAAATTCAGCAAATGTTGACTCAAGAATCAAAGCGACAGACTGTCCAGCACCTTTAGAGACCAGCGCCTCAACCACCACCAATACCCGCAGCAGCATTACGGTTTTAGTGCAATGTATTCCTGATGAATGGCGCGTTTATGTACCCGTGCGTCTTTCGATGTCAGTGCCCCTTGTTACCACCACTCGCTCACTCGCGAGAGGCGAAATCGTCGGTCAATACGATGTCACCACCGCTATGATTTCTCTTAACAAATTTCGTCGCCAAGGTTTCACCGCTCCACAACAAGTCATCGGCGCTAAGGTAAAAAAGAACCTGAGACCCGGTGATGTAGTTGAAAGAGGCGATATCTGTGTCGTATGCCGAAACGAGAAGGTTATCATACAGGCAGTAAAAGGTGGCATGACCATTACCACCAAAGGCACAGCACTTACCGATGGCTCTATGGGCGATCAAGTAAGAGTGAAAAATGATAAATCACAGCGTATAATTGAGGGGATTGTTACCAGCATGTCTGAAGTCACAGTTTACTTTTAACTATCTACTTCTAAATTGACGGTATCGTTAGCTATTTTGCTCTCAACTCTAACGCCAAATATAACGGCGGCGGTGTTTTGTCCCTTTTCGACTATTGAGCTAAAAATTGCTAAAGTATTCGAACCCTTGGTCGATATTGACTGTACAGGTTCCCATTTTTGAAGAAAAAGGCTTAACTATGGCAGGCATTGATAATATTCGTTCAGGGCAATCCCTAACGACCACTAACCGATCAGCAGTACGCTCTGATTCTAGTTCTGAGGCATCACGCTCTGATGTATCAACTAAATCACCAACAAGCAAGGATGCGGTTTCTCTAAGCCAACAAGGCAAAGCGATTGGTCAACTCCATCAAGACATGGCAGCACAGCCAAGCTTTGATTCTGTGAAAGTGGCAGCGATCAAAGAAGCAATTGCGAACGGTTCATACACGGTTGATCCAGAAAAACTGGCTGACAACATGATCAAGTTCGAAAACGAATTAAAAGGTCTTTAAGCACTAACCCTTAGATTAAGTGGTTAACTTAAAGCACACGAGGTTATTGATAGGTTTACGTTATGGCGGCACTAGCAGATTTAGTTAATTTTCAACTTCAAAATGCCAAAGCCTTATCTGAATTATTAAGTTCAGAGAAAACCGCGATCACGAGCCGACAATCCAATGATATTGAGCGAATCGCCAAAGAAAAAGTGGTTCTTGTTGAACAGCTAAGATCAACCGATCAACGAATCGCTGCCCATACCAATATCTCAGAACTGACCGAGAATCCTGAACTTGCTCAGTTAGTCACAAAGATCCAGTCCATAGTGCACGACTGCCAGCAAGCGAACCTTGTTAATGGGGAAGCCTTGAATCGAGCGCACCTTAGCTTCAAAAAGCTCAGCAATATGATGCAACAAAGCCACGGTAAAATTGGCATGACCTACAATGCAGGTGGCCAAACACATACCATTTCTACGCTGGGAACCAATGTAAAAGCCTAGTTAAGCCTCCCTCTTCAGTAATACCCATTATTAACCTTCTGCCTGTATCTGTATCTGTATCTGTATCTGTATCTGTATCTGTATCTGTATCTGTATCTCAGACTATTCCCATCATTATCTTTTATCAAAACACCTAATCAGCCTTTGAACGCTCTACAAAATCGATAAACAAAAAAGCGGCAAGTATTTTCATACTTGCCGCTTTTACATTGATATTAGTTATTGGTTGCCGATACGCCATCTGGAAAGCGAGTGACAGCCAATATCTTTGAATATTCGATTCAAACACCGAAACTAGAACAGCGTTTGTTGTCTCTTTTCAGGTACTGGCTGAACTTCGCCGTAATTACGTAGTTGTTCCATCTTACGAATATCGAGCTGAAGCTCAGTGACATAACTATCACCTACAGGGTAACTGCGTACTACTTCTGCGCCACGAATTACACCATCAACCGCACCAGAAGTACGTTCTGTACCAAGGCGTTGATCTTCAAGCTCTGCTCGACCACTCACTCGCATACCATAGACTTGCTCAGCAAGTTCACGGTAAGCATCAATTTTTGAAGCTCTCATTGCGCGGATGCGCTTCTCTTCGTCGTTGCGCCCTTTTTGTTCACTGATACTGGCATAACCAACGGCAACCAAGAAATCGTCTGGCCTCATGTTTTGCAGTGGTTGACAGCCAACAAGCAGTAAAGCGGCAACAACAAATATTAACTTCTTCATCTCGAACTCCTAAGGGCGAAGAATGACAGTATAAGGCTGGGTCATCGTTGGATCAGAGCGAATAATTACACCATCTTGAGTTCGAATACTATTCAGAGTATCTAGGTCACGGCCAATACGATCCGCAGGTAAGAAGCCCTGTGCAGACGCCACAACAATACGAGTTTGCATGCCAACAACACGGGCATTTACTAACACACCGCCTTCTTGTCGAAGCATGGTGCCTGTTAGTACGTATTGAACGTCTTGCTCTTGAGCTAAGTCTTTCCAATCGCGGCTTAACGCAAAGTCACCTTGGTGAGTCACTTGAATAGAACCGGTTGTTTTGAAGTCAACAACCTTGAAGCCACGACGCTGAAACTGATGAATGAAGCCTTCTGATACCGAGTTTCCTAGCCAATTCGTTGTATCCATATGTTGCAAATCAACAAACGAAGTGATCGCTATCGGCGTTCTAGCTGAAATACTTGTATTCGAAATGATCAAATCTTCAGTCATACTTTCCACGAAAAAATCCATAGTATGACGAGGGCTGTCCATCAACATAAACTGACTGCCTGAATATTCAGACTTGCCGTTATAGATCGGCGAATAAGCGCATGATGTCAGTAACATGACACTCATTACTACGAGCCATTTTTTCATTCTCTAATCTCCAGATATATTTAGTGCTACCTGTTCCAATATGTTCTCACCATTATTCTTTTCAATGGATTACAATGTTGGAACAGTCTTTGCTTTTCATTAATGGTTCAGATTAAGAAAATCGCACTTAAGTCAGCTTCAAGCTTATAGTTATTTGTTAAGCAATATTTATACCCAACTGGTAACGAATAGATGAAAAAAATAATTTCTTACTTATTTTCAATAAGTTCACTGATAACAATAAGCTTCAGTGCTCATGCCTCCTGGTATGAAGTTACCGGTACTGCAACCATAGTGTCGTCAGAAGAGACGGCAAGAATCCATGCACTAGAAGACGCAGTATACAAGGCTATTCAGTTCTCAGGAGCCGACATCGGAAGCATTGCCAACCTCACGCCGTATCTAGATGGGAAGAAAAAGGAATATCAATTTACCAACCACGAAGTGCGCTACATCTTGGTAGAAAAAGAGAAAAAGCGTAGTGGCAATATAATGATCACTGCAAGGATCGATATCTATCCTTCGGCAAATGCTTGCCATGAGAGCCAATATAAAAAGACATTTTTGGTCGGCAACATTGATGTGACCTCCCCACAACAAGCGGTAATGGGCAGAATTTATAATATTGGCGATGATTTTGGCCATGTCGTGGATCGACAGCTAGCACAAGAGTCTCGCAGCTTTGTTTCCGTTGGCACGACCAATTACGACATCGACAAACGTCGACCTGAGGTGATCAAAATGATCGCCCAAGACACTGGCGCGCAGTACATCATTGGTGGCGATATTACCGATTTAACCGCGACCATCGAGTCCAAACTTTTGAAAGACGACATCATCAATCGTCAGTTTGCTTTAGAGATGCAAGTCTTCGATGGCAAAACAGGACATCAGGTTTACAACCGTAGCTATCGTGAAGTGGCAAAGTGGCCATTTGCTAAGACTAGTGAAGTCGACACCCGCAGTGCCCGTTTCTGGGCATCAACCTACGGCAGTATGATGCTGCGTGTTAGCCGCAATATTATGTTGGACTTGGAATCGGAAGTGTCATGTAAGATCACGCTTCCAGAGGTTGCAGCGGTATTTGGTAACACGGTGACCATTGATTTAGGTCGAATGCACGGTGTACAACAGGGTGACAAACTACAGCTATGGCACACAGGTTCGTTTATCGACCAACGAGGCTTGCCGCGCAATAAAGTGTCGCAAAGCGACATCACGCTGACGGTTTCTCGTGTTTACGAGAACGAAGCAGAACTTACGATCGACCAACCAAGCCTTGCAGGAAGCATTCAAATTGGTGATGTAATGCAAAAAATCATGTAGTTAGCGACACTCTCGTCTCATAGTTTCTAATAAAGCCTTAGCAAAAGTACTAAGGCTTTATTTTTTTCATGGGGATTTGTTTCGGTTTCGCGGTATTTGTCGTAATCTTATTAATAATATAATCATCACTTAGCAAGCTATGAGTCAGAATAATCTAATTGGTGCTACCGGTTACCGCTTTATCTCGAAAGGCAAAACCGCTTTTAAAATCCACATTCATACTCCCGAAGATAAGGTGCTACACCGTTCGGTCGGCTTTGTTCGTATGGGTGAAGACAAGGCACTAAAGAAAACCATCAAATTAAGAGACGAACTGGGTAGACAGCTTTGGGGCAAATTTTGGCCTAAGGTTCTCAGAGAGCCCTATCTTATGACGCGTCTGCCTCACAGTTTAGAGCCTAAGATTGTATTTAAGCCTAACCCAACTCAGAGTGATCCTGAGCACCGCGACGAGTGCTACATAGCTAAGTGGCGCGTCTTCTCTGAGAATGGTGACTACAAGTACAAAACCAAGGTATGTTCAATCAGAAAGCACGGCCGACTTGCCGCTTATAGCCAAACCAAACGTGCACTGCTTGATGCTCACAAAGACGTAATTGAACTACTTATATTTATGGGACGATTGAACAGCATCGACCTGAAGTAGGCTTAAATCCGATTAAGTTGACCACCCATATTTTTCAGATACAAAAACAGCCGCACATTGCGGCTGTTTTTAGTTTATGACGAACCATCGTGACAATTTAGAGTATTGCTACATACAAAGTCGATTACCTAGTTTCGGCATATCTCAGCCAGTGTCGCCAATCGACGCTTTGACTCTTTCACATAAGGGTTGGTTTGATCCCATGCGTAGCCAGCCAAAATTGAGCACACCATCTGCTTAATCTTCGGGTTTGGATTTTGATAAAAAATCACATCCTGCAGCGTACCAGAGTACCACCCCTCAACATATGTTCTAAAGGTGTTTACGCCAACCATCAACGGATCGGCATAATCGCGCTCCCAATCGACCTCTTCGCCGTTAAGCTGTTTTTCCACACACTCAACCGCAAACTGAGCCGACTTCATCGCAATCGTCACGCCCGATGAGAATACAGGATCAAGGAACTCACCCGCATTACCAAGCAATGCGTATTTGTCTGTCGCAAGGTGCTTCACGTTAGCTGAATAACCACCGATTTCACCCGCAGGGTTAGGGTATTCTGCATTAACCAGAGTCTCAGCTAAACCCGGCTCTTCCATTGCCAGTTGTTTAAGAGCAGCAATCTTGTCTTGTGGGTATGATTCAAAGAACTTCGGCTCTCCTACGACACCAAACGAAGAGACACCATTGCTAAACGGGATCAACCAATACCAAACGTCAGGGTTGGTTGGGTGCACCGAGATCAGGATTTTGTTGCGGTCATACTCAAGGTCTGTCTCCGTCGCTGAAATATGATCGTTGATGTGCGTAAAAATAGCTTTGCGTGGGGGAAGCGATGATGGCTCTTCCAAATCAAGCATCTTCGGTAACACGCGACCAAAGCCACTGCCATCCAGCACATATTGAGCTTCTAGCTGATAGCGTTCTCCATCAAGCACTTGTACGTCTAAAATGGTACTGTCTTCAGTGAAGTTAATGCCCGTCAACTCATGTTGATAATCAATGGCAACACCTTGCGCCTCGGCAGTGTCTGCTAACACCTTATCAAAGGCACCGCGCTGAACCTGAAAGGTGGTTCCTGGCCCGGCAGAGAACTTATCCTCAAAATTGAACGCGGTGTACACACCATTCTTACGAAAGGCTGCGCCATCTTTGTATTGGAAGTTGGCGTTGATTACTGCATCAGTCATCCCTGCCTGTTCAATCACTTCCATACAAGCGGGTAATAGGCTTTCACCAATAGAAAAGCGCGGGAAAAGGCTCTTTTCAATCACTCGAACATCGATGCCTTTTTTATGAAGCAAAGACGCGGCAATAGACCCAGATGGCCCAGCTCCGATGATCACTACTTGAGTTGACAGTTTTTTCATTAATTTAAGCCATGTTTGTTATTTTTATTGCGCGCCAGCTTTCAATTCAAGCAGTGTATGACCAAGACCGATATCGTCGGTACGGGCCACCACTTCAAAGCCAGCTTCTTCAACGATCTCTAAGAAATCTTCACTGCGGTAAAAACGACTGTTGCCGTTGGCCAAACAAGTGAAGTAAAGAGAAGTCGCGTTTAAGCTATAAGAAGCCGCATCGTATTTCTGTGCATCCCAAAACAGTTCAAGGATATAGACTGTTGCCTCTTCTGACATATGAGAGCGAACACGCTTTAATATGCTCAGAATCTCCATTGGCGAGAAGCAATCAAGGAACTGGCTCATCCACCACACATCTGCACCCGTCGGCAACGCTTGTTGTTTGTCGAGCATGTTGGCTGGGAATGGCGTCACTCGGTCTTGATGGCCATGTTGTGTCGCGTTTGTCATTGCCATTTCTAGTTGCTGTGGCAAGTCGACAATCGTTATCTCAACATCTGAGTCGTGGTTGCAGCACTGCATTGCCCACTTACCCGTGTTACCGCCAATATCCACTAGTGATTTAGGTTTCTTGCTAAAGACTTTCTCAAGCAAAACAGGGAACGAACGATCGGAATAGAAGTGATCAAACTTGAACCAGCTCTCTTTTGCTTTTTCTGGCAATTGAGACAAACCTTGGTAAATGGTTTCCCAGTCACCCAACTCTTTCAAGCCGGCAGGTGTACCTTCTTCAATCGCTTCCGTTAAATGCATCATCGCGGCGTAGCAAACATCAGCAGTGAAATCCATGTTCGCGTTGGTCATGCCATCGTGCAGAAGGTAAAAGCCAAGGTTGGCCATTTTATAGTTAGGTTTTTCCCAAGTAACAATATGGGCACTTAACGCCATATCGAGCAGAACTTTCACGCCGTACTCGGATACACCGGTTATTTCAGAGAGCGTCTCTGCTGGCAAACCATCGTTATCTGCATCATCTAAGGCTTTTAAAATACCTAAATCACGAAGTGTACGAGCAGTATGAAAAACAATAGGAGCGAAAGACAGCTTTTGCGCTTCTGTTTTTGCTTCTAATGCATTGAATGGATCTAATTTATATTCCGACACGAAAAACCTAACTTTTAAATAATAGAGGGTTACTCAGCTGCCATTTGTGCAAGCTTACGTTTAATATCAACGTTTAAGTTATTAACCCAACGATTGTAATTACGGTGTATTTCACCATCGTCGTACTTCAAATTCTCTGACTCAACGTAAAGAATAGAGTAAAACTTATCACTATAAGGAATTTCAACCACAGCATGGTGCGAACGAACATACAATTCAGCGCGGATCAAACCAGGCTTTATTTCTGAAACCAACCAGCCTCGGTTCTCAGCAGACTCATAAATAGCTGATTTCACCTGTTTACTTTGAAGATTCAGTGCAACTGGAGTATCCTCAACATTCATTACAGGTTGGACACGTCCACATCCAGCAAGAACGAATATGAATAACATTGAAACGGCTATTTTTAGTAATTTCATTTAAATTCCTTATCTGTGTTTGTTTATAAGCACGCATAGTATTTAGTTAGAGCCAAAGCAAATCAATACTCTATGTCAAATCAATCCCAATTAATGTCGTTTAATATTGAGAAATGGTCTGCAAATTCGGCCGGTCTCAATTCCGTTGCAGAATGGCAAACGTGGAGCACTAATTTAGACTGGCCTCAAGATGGCTCAACTGAATTTAAAGCCATCCCTCCAATGATGCGCCGCCGAATGAGTATGCAAAGCAAATTGGCCGTCCAAACCGCATTAACCCTTTTGAAAGACACCTCTATTGATTATCTAGTGTTTGCCAGCCGACATGGTGAGCTACACCGAACCGCGACTTTAATTCAATCAATATTAGAAGGTGACGACGCCTCTCCAATGGCTTTTTCTCAGTCAGTACACAATACAGCTGCGGGGTTAACAACAATTGCCGCAAAAGCACCTATTCCACTGACCTCAATTGCCGCAGGACAAGACACTTTCCATAACGCACTGATTGAAGCCTATCTTTACCTTCACCAGCACCCGTCACACCGTGTATTGGTGGTTGATTTCGACCAACCTCTGCCTGAACTCTACCAAGAGTACGAAACACAGAACTTTGCTGATTATGCGCTGGGCATAGTGCTTACTGCTGGTTGTGAGTACTCTATATCTAGAGTAACAGATGCCAAAATGTTGAACGCTGAGGACTCACTTGCTGACTTACCACAAGCTCTGAAAGCACTGCATAATATTCTTCAGAAGACACCAAACTGGACTATTGCGGGCAAGCAGCAACAATGGTCGTGGGTAAACAACGTAAGATCTGAGGCACTATAATGAGTAAAGTCGACCAATATTGGCGAGTATTTGCGACAGGGCTCTGCTTTACCATCTTTGGTCTCGGAGGCTTAATATTAAGCTTCTTAATCTTACCGACTATCGCTTTAACGACTCCCAATACTATTAAAAGAGAGCTTAAAGCACAGCGATTAATCCGTTTCTCATTCAACGCCTTTTGCCAGATCATGAAATTTACCGGGGCAATTGATTACCGAATTGATGGTGCGGATCTATTACGTGAAGATCGTAACTGCATCATCGTCGCCAATCACCCTAGCTTGATTGACTATGTATTGATCGCCTCTCAACTTCCTCAATGTGATTGCCTCGTTAAGGCCGCTATTTGGGAAAACCCTTTTATGAAAAGGATTGTCAAAGCAGCAGGTTATATACCCAACCAAGCCCCTGACGATCTTTTAGATCGCTGTGAAGAGCGCTTCTCACGCGGTAATGTCTTGCTTGTTTTTCCCGAAGGAACTCGCACAACGCCAGGAATTGAACCATCCTTACAGCGTGGGGCGGCACAAATCGCGACTCGAACACAAACCGATTTACGCGTGATCCATATTACTGTTTCTCCGACATTCTTAACGAAAGAGAAAAAATGGTATCAAGTTCCTGCGACGAAGCCCTTTTTTCATGTCGCGGTGAAAGGTAAAATAGAAGTCGAACCATTTATTGAAGGCTCAAATAATTTAACTTCGGCAGCAAGGCGCCTTAATCATCATCTTGCACAAACAATTTTCCCTTCCGAAGAAAACATTTAGCGTATCAATAACATAACAGGCGATATCGGCATTTCGAAAATACCTCATATAATGTAGAATCGCCCCCTTAAAGCAGCATTCAAATAAAGCATTAAGTAGGCCAAAGTGGAAACATTACACAACGAACTGAAACAACTAATCATCGACGCATTGAACCTTGAAGATATGAGTATTGATGAGATTGAAACGGAAGCTCCACTATTTGGTGATGGACTTGGACTAGATTCTATCGATGCCCTTGAGCTTGGCCTTGCTATCAAGAAAAAGTACAATATTGTTATTGATGCCGACGATTCAAATACTCGACAGCACTTTGCGTCAGTTGAAAATCTAGCGAACTACATCTCTTCTCAAACGAACAACTAGACAAATCTTTATGACACAAGCGAACCAACAAGAAGTATACAACCAAGTTAAAGATGCGCTTATTGAGCTGTTCGAGCTTGATGCGGAAGATATTACTCCTGAAGCACACCTTTATCTCGATCTAGACCTAGACAGCATTGATGCGGTTGATTTGGTCGTTCACCTACAGAACGTAACAGGTAAGAAGATCAAACCTGAAGAGTTCAAAGCAGTACGCACCGTGAATGACGTTGTCGAATCTGTGGTTGAACTATTGAAGGACGCCTAATGCGCCCTCTGCTGACTTTACTGTCGGCAATCATACTTTTTACTTATCCAATAGCGGTTTACTTTGGGCTCAACAAGTTTGGCTTACAAACCGTTGGAATTGCCTTGGCCGCTATCTTTGCTGTCCGCATTTTCACCGGCGGTCAGGCTAAAATCAAAGAGCTAAAACACTTAGCTTGGATCAGTGGAAGTGCCGGTATTGTTCTGCTGGCATTAGGATTAACCTTCAAGCAGCATGGCTGGCTAACCTATTACCCCGTGATCGTTAACGTTTGTATGCTGGTGGTATTCGCTTCGAGCCTTTGGCAACCACAAACGATTATCGAGCGTCTTGCTCGCCTTCAAGAGCCTGAACTTCCACAAAGTGGCGTTGATTACACACGAAAAGTCACCAAAGCTTGGTGTTTGTTCTTTGTTATCAATGGCTCTATTGCTCTTTACACCTGCTTCCAACCGCTAGAAGTATGGACCCTATACAATGGCTTACTCAGCTATTTATTCGCAGGGTTACTCTTTGCAGGAGAGTGGGTAGTAAGACAGCGCATTCGTCAGAGTTAAATTGTTATGACCCAAACCGTATCTTACACCTCGTTGTCTGAGCTTCTCAGCCAGGACAGAGCCCCTGAATCTATTGTTTGCTTTGACGACAACAGCGAGATTACGTGGCAAACATTTAACGACAACTTATCTCAACTCGTACAACTTTTGTCTTTATCCCCTTTTCAACGAGTCGCGATTTGTACCCAAGACAGCTACCTATTTTCGGTGGCCTTTTTAGCGTGCGCAGTCAGTCACAAACACATCATCTTGCCAGGTAACTATCAACCTTGTGCGCTTGCCGAGCTGAGTGAACATTTTGACTGTCTGTTAGTTGATGACTCAATTGGCGAAGTTGAAGTGAGTGACGTTCGCAATCTCCAAACCTTATTGGATTCAGACGCCGAAGCGCAAAAACCTCTAACTGATAATCTTCCAGACATTGATTTGGCAGCAATCCAATTGACCCTGTTTACTTCAGGTTCAAGCGGCACGCCGAAGGCAATCAATAAAACACTAGAACATCTAGATATAGAAACTGCTCAGCTAGATAAGAACTGGGGCGAATTACTCAAGGGTAATCGAGTTCACAGCACGGTTTCACATCAACATATCTATGGTTTGCTGTTTCGAATCTTTTGGCCGCTCTGTTCTGGCGTTCCATTTGCGAAAAACAATCTTGAGTACCCTGAACAGATTCTATCTCACGCCAATAAAAACTGTGTGCTGATCAGCAGCCCTGCTCTACTCAAACGATTAAAGCATGAGACCAATACCGCGCAGCTTGCTGGTGTGTTCTCTTCAGGTGGACCGTTACCCACTGAATCGGCTCATCAATCACAAAATCTGCTGGGTCATTTACCTATCGAGGTTTTTGGCAGCACAGAAACTGGTGGCATCGCATTTCGCCAGCAAGAAAGCGCTCAAACACCTTGGCAACTTTTTGACTGTATTGAGGCAAATCTCAACAGTGAGAATTGCATTAAGTTATTGTCGCCCTACATCGATAACAATAACTGGTATCAAACCGCCGATGAGTGCGAAATGGTCTCGGAGAATCAATTTATATTGAAAGGCCGAACCGACCGAGTGATCAAGATAGAAGAAAAACGAGTATCACTGGTTGAAGTCGAAAAGCGACTTGAACAACTACCTTGGATAAGTGAATGCGTGGTGATTCCATTTGAAGAGCCGGAGCGCTTAATCTTGGCGTCGGTTTTGGTATTATCAGATGAAGGCCAAGCCACTCTATCAACTATGAGTAAAGGTAAATTCTGGCTGATGCTGCGCACAGAGCTAAGAAAGTGGTTAGAGCCAATCGCTATCCCAAGAAAGTACCGTGTTGTCGATGAGATTCCCCTCAACAGCCAAGGTAAGCGATTAACATCTCACATAGAACAGCTAATAAAATCATAGAAACCGCTGATCGTATTTTACACTGAGATTATCTTTTTATATTTTTGTCAAAGAACCAATATTTGCCCAAGGATTCTAAGCACGCCCTATGGATAATAGAAAACCAACCGTCATTGCGGTAGACACTGTAGAAAATGAATCGACCCTGACACTTAATGTTAGCGGAGATATCACCGATTTTAAGGGACACTTCAAGAGCTTCCCAATTCTACCGGGCGTCACGCAAATTGATTGGGCACTTCATTACGCTGTCCAAGAGCTAAACGTCCCTGGTTTCTTTAAAGGCATGGAAGTCATCAAGTTCCAAGAGCCTATCCTGCCTGACGCTACAATTCAGCTATCACTCAAATGGGATGCTGACAAAAATAAGCTGAGCTTCAGTTACACCTCAAACAGCGGTGAACAGACCCACTCTTCAGGCAAAATGAAGCTGGGAGAGAAAAGTGAATAGCACTCCCGTCGAGGCTACTTCTCAGCACCAAACAAAAGAAAGCAGCTATAATGCTTGCTTCCTTATCCCGTGCTTTAACCATGGCGTAACCATGCCTGAAGTGGTGTCGTCACTCCATCATTTTGAGTTGCCGATCATCATCGTTGACGATGGCAGTGAGCTCGCGACCAAACAGTTTCTGACTCCTCTAGCGGAAAACTCACGCGTGACTTTGGTGACGCTTGAACAGAATCAAGGCAAAGGCGGCGCAGTAAAGGCTGGCATCAAGCGAGCGCAAGAGCTCGGCTTTAGTCATGCCATCCAGATTGATGCTGATGGGCAACACGACCTAGAAGCACTACCCGCATTAATCCAAACTTCGCAAGACAAACCTCAGCGCTTGATATCAGGTCAGCCTATCTACGATGACAGCGTGCCCAAGGCAAGGCTCTATGGGCGCTACGCGACACACATTTGGGTATGGATAGAAACCCTTTCTTTATCAATTAAAGACAGCATGTGTGGCTTTAGAGCGTATCCCATCCACCAAACTCAAACAGTGTTGAATAAGTACGATGTTGGTTCGAGAATGGACTTCGATATCGAGGTTTTGGTTCGCCTGTATTGGGAAGGTTGTGACATCGACTTCGTTGAAACTCGGGTTATCTATCCTGAAAACGGCATCTCTCATTTCGATGCGTTGTGGGATAACGTCAAAATCAGTTGGATGCACACGCGACTGTTCTTCGGCATGCTGCCAAGAGCACCCAAGCTGATTGCTCGCCATTTCAAATCAACGTCTGCTGAAGATGGTCAAAAACAAGATTCATCGACTGGATCAAACAACAACGAGTCAGAACAACCCCATTGGTCTCGCACTCAAGAACGCGGCACCGTAATCGGCATCAAACTGCTGTTGGCGGTTTATACCCTATTAGGTCGTGGTGTATTTAACCTGATTTTGCGTGGTGTGATGCGTTACTACCACTTAACAGGCAAACGCGCGCGAAACGCTTCTGAGCAATACTTGTTCCAGCTAAAGGCATACGCAGAGCAACAGAATATCGAGTTACCCGCTGAATTAAACAGTTATAACCATCTGCTCTCGTTTGGTCATACTATGTTAGACAAGCTGGCGGCATGGAAAGGAGACTTTTCGGTCGATAACCTGACCATTCATGGTCAAGAGCAATTTGAGAGCATGGTGGAAAATAAGCAAGGTGTGCTGATTTTAGGTTCTCACCTAGGCAACATCGAATTGTGTCGCGCTTTAGGCCGCCGACACTCGAACATTAAAATCAACGCTCTGGTTTTCACTGAGCACGCTGAGCGTTTTAATTCAGTAATGAAAGCAGTTAACCCGCAGTCTGATTTAAACCTGATTCAAGTGACATCGATGGGACCAGATACGGCTATCTTATTACAACAGAAGTTGGAGCAAGGAGAATGGATCGTAATTGTTGGCGATCGAACCTCCACCAGCAAAGAGAGCCGCTCGGTATGGGCAGAGTTCTTAGGTAAGGAAGCACCCTTCCCTCAAGGTCCATTTATGTTAGCCTCTGTGCTAAAAGCACCCGTATTTTTACTGTTTGGCCTACGTGATGACTCACGAACTAAGCCGCACTTTAATGTCTATTTCGAGCATTTTAGCGACAAAATAGAATTACCTAGAAAGACTCGCGAACAATCTTTACAGCAAGTCGTGCAGAAATACGCAAACCGACTTCAGCACTACACACTGCAAGCACCGCTTCAGTGGTACAACTTTTTTAATTTTTGGACACTGAGCAAGCACCATGACGAAAAAGAATCCAAATAGCATCACTTTTGGTGCCGAATGCCTCACGATTGAGGATGTTGTCGCTATTTCACAGGGCGCAAAAGCCTCGATGAACTCAAGTAACGAGTTCACATCTAAGATTGACCGAGGTGTCGCTTTCTTAGAACGCCTGTTGAAAGAAGAAGGCGTGATTTATGGCGTGACAACGGGTTACGGAGATTCATGTACCGTAGCAATTCCACCAAACCTTGTTGATGAATTGCCATTGCATCTAACGCGCTTCCACGGTTGTGGCTTAGGTGAAATACTGTCTCATGAGCAAGCTCGTGCAGTATTAGCAACGCGTCTTTGTTCGTTGTCGCAAGGTGTCTCCGGTGTGACTCACGATCTGCTCAATCAAATCGTTACCCTGATCAACCAAGATATTTCACCGCGTATTCCGCAAGAAGGTTCTGTTGGTGCTAGTGGCGACTTGACGCCTCTCTCTTACTTAGCTGCAGCCCTGATCGGCGAGCGCGATGTTATCTACAAGGGTGAAGTTCGCCCAACCAGTGATGTCTACAAAGAGCTAGGCATTAGCCCTATCAAACTCAAGCCAAAAGAAGGCTTAGCATTGATGAATGGTACATCAGTGATGACTGCACTGGCTTGTATCGCCTACAAACGCGCAGAATACCTAGCTCAGCTATCAACTAAGATCACCGCAATGGTATCTGTCGGCATGCATGGCAACGACTTCCACTTCGATGAAGCGCTATTTGCTGTTAAACCACATCCAGGCCAGCAACAAGTTGCGACATGGCTACGTGATGACCTGCAAGCCGACCGTCCACCACGTAACAGTGACCGCCTACAAGATCGTTACTCTCTGCGTTGTGCTCCGCATGTGATTGGTGTGGTTCAAGACTCTCTACCTTGGCTACGCCAAATGATCGAGAACGAACTAAACAGTGCTAACGACAACCCGATTATCGACGGTGACAACGAGCGCGTATTGCACGGTGGACACTTCTACGGTGGTCATATCGCAATGGCAATGGATACCCTAAAAACAGCGGTAGCCAACCTTGCAGACCTACTTGATCGCCAAATGGCGCAGTTGATGGATTACAAGTTCAACAACGGCTTACCATTTAACCTAACAGGTGCTGAAGGCGAACGTAAACCAATCAACCACGGTTTCAAAGCGGTACAGATTGGCGTTTCAGCTTGGACAGCAGAAGCATTGAAACACACCATGCCAGCAAGCGTGTTCTCTCGTTCAACCGAGTGTCACAACCAAGACAAAGTCAGCATGGGCACCATTGCGGCTCGTGACTGCTTACGCGTTCTTGAACTGACTGAACAAGTAGCGGCAGCGTCACTTCTGGCGGGTACACAAGCGCTTGAGCTTCGTAAACGCCACAATGAGCTTGATGAGCACCACATGAGTGAGAACCTAAAGCATATTCGCGACGAAGTGCTTAAAGAGTTTGAATTTATCGTTGAAGACCGACCACTTGAAGGCGATCTACGCCACTTCATTGCTCGTATTCAAAGTCAGCACTGGTCACTTTACTCATAGAGTAGCTAACCCTTTACGCAATATGTTGAGAGCGATTTATGTCTGAAATCCTTCATCCATTACAATCTGAGGTGACTCTGATTACCTCATTCCAAGATGCCGACCCGATGGGCGTGATCTATCACGGTAATTACTTCCGATTTTTTGAAGAAGTAAGGCGCATCATGATGGATAAGATTGAGTACAACTACCATGAGATGAAGGACTCAGGCTACATGTGGCCGATCATCGACACGCGTGTAAAGTACATTAAGGCGATACCGTTCAATCATCAGATCAAGGTATCGGCTAAGTTGACTGAATGGGAAAACCGCCTGCGTGTTGACTACGAGATTCATGATGCTAACACGGGCGCTCGCATGACACGCGCCCACACTATGCAGGTTGCAGTGACCATCGAAGAACAAGAGATGTGCTTCGCTTCACCGAAAGTGTTTACCGACAAAGTCGAGCACTGGCACCAATTCGGTTGCTTACCTCTAGCTGCTGAACATCAATCTCAAGCCTCTAATCCACAGCAGGTGAAACATGAGTCTGTTTAAAAGCAGTCG
This sequence comes from Vibrio sp. TMPB1044, assembly GCF_030442075.1. NCBI lineage: Bacteria > Pseudomonadati > Pseudomonadota > Gammaproteobacteria > Vibrionales > Vibrionaceae > Vibrio > Vibrio sp. TMPB1044. The sequence continues at coordinate 32,266 of NZ_JAUJED010000004.1, forward strand.
CAAACACATCAGTATCGCGCTACTGGGGCTTGCTTCTATGATGGCGAGTAGCTTTGCAGGTGCTAGTGAAAGCACGGTTGCCGTCGGTTCAGTTTCAGAGCTGCAAGCCGTATTGAGCGCCAATAGCATTGTCCGTGGTAAGTTTACTCAAACACGTAACATGGAAATGTTCGCCCAACCTCTGACGTCACAAGGCACGTTTTTATTAGATAAGTCGAGTGGTTTGCTGTGGACGCAAGCAACCCCCTTTCCTGTGAGCCTAGTACTAACCGATAATAAGCTGAGCCAAAGGTTTGCAGATCAACCCGCTAAGATTATTACTGACAAAGAAAACCCAATGGCGTTTTATTTTAGCCATATCTTCTTGTCGGTATTCCATGGTGATACGCAAAAACTTCAAGAACAGTTCGCACTCGATTTTGAGCCCGAAACCACTACAAACACTGATGAAAGTGCAAACGCAAGTTCACAAGACACACGATGGACACTCACACTAAAGCCGAAAAGTGCTCCGATGAACGCGGTGTTTGAAGCCATTACGCTGCAAGGTAAAAATGATATTGAACGTATTGAGTTGAGAGAGATTCGTGGAGACAGCACGGTGATCGAATTTAGCCAATTAAGCCATCTACCGGAAGTATTATCAGATGCTGAAGCGCAACAATTCCAACTCTAGTCTGGCCTTTGTTTGGCTTGTTATCGTAGTGCTATTTAGCGGATTGTTAATAAAACAATTCGCTTTTTCTTCGTCGGTACCGATTGAAAGCAACATTCTAAAGTTACTACCAGAAAACCAGCAAGACCCAATGGTAGAGCAAGCCTTTCAGCAGATATCCAGCTCGATGAGCGAGCAAGTAGTGTTTATCATCAGCGCCCCCGACATCGAAAAAGCCATGACAGCGACTGACGCTTTTGAAAAAAAACTCAATCAAAGAACCTTCTCAAGCCAGCCAACTCTGTTTAAGCAAGTTCAAGGGAAAATCAACGCCAGCACTCAAAGCCAGTGGAGCGATTTCTATTTTCGTCACCGAGCTCAACTTCTGACCCAGCAACAAAAAGAGACGCTGACACACTCGCCGGATTCGCGAGCTCAATACGTCATTCAGTCTCTGTACAATCCGTTCTCAGGCGTGACTGCAGCCGAACTGTCGATGGATCCATTTCTACTATTTCGCGACTACATCAGTGCTGTTGGCGTTCAATCAAGTAACTTTGTTCTGAAAGAGGGATACCTCACCGCTCAATCTAATGAGCAAACTCATATTTTGGTGACGGCTACACTGGCTGGCTCGCCTTATAGCTTGGCGATTCAAGAGCAACTTCCCGATCTTGATTCAATTGAGCGCGAAGTCGAAAAACAATTTGACATCAAAGTGCAGCATACCGGTGTGGTGTTCTACGCCAATTACGGTACCGAAAGCGCGAAATCAGAAATCAGTACTATTGGTTTGGGCTCATTAGCCGGTGTTATTTTATTGGTGTGGTTGACGTTTCGTAGTGCCATACCACTTGCCTTATCCTTACTTTCAATCAGTACCGGCTTATTGGTCGCGCTGGCAAGCACCGTCGCTATCTTCGGCAAAGTTCACCTATTTAGTTTGGTGTTCGGTGCCAGCTTGATTGGCGTATCCATCGACTACTCTTTCCATTACCTAACCGATCGTTTGGCGGCTGGTAATCAATGGCAAAGCGACAAAGGGTTGAAACATATTCTCGTTGCGATCACCTTGGGTCTGATCACCAGCTTGATTGGCTACCTAGGTCTGTTGGTGGCGCCTTTCCCAGGCTTACAGCAACTTGCTCTTTTTTCGTCGATTGGACTTATCGCAGCTTACGCCAGTGTGGTGTGTTGGTATCCGGTTTTAGCGGCAAAACCAAGCCAAGAGCGCCCACTTCCCCTGTCGAAGCTTTGGCATGCTTGGTTAAGTATCTGGAACAACCAAAAATTTAGAATTGGCTTACCATTAACGGTAACTGTCGTTAGCTTGATATCACTCAGTCAAGTTCGTTACGACGACGATATCCGCCAACTTCAGGCGATGCCAGAGCAACTAAAACAGCAAGAGCAAGCCATCACTGAGATATCAGGGCTAGGCAATGGTCAAAATATGCTCCTGGTGACCGCAAAGAGTGATCAAAAGCTACTCAAAAAACTGGCAGAAGTTACCACGAGCTTAGATTCCCTAGTCGATCGACAAGGTATCTCCGGATATCGTAGCATCAATCAGCACTTGTTAAGCAAGCAAGAACAACATGATAACTACCAATTGGTTGAACAACTCTATAACCAACAAAGCCATATCTTACAAAACACTTTAGGTTGGCCTAGCTTTCCAGAATTACCGAAGTTCGAAGCAATTACGGTATCTGGATTTTTGGGGTCTCCAGTCTCAGAGCCTGTTCGACCACTTTGGTTAAACCCAATCGACGGCCAAGCAGCATCGGTCATTTTGATCAAAGACGTCACAAACTCAGAGCTGTTCTCTCAATGGCTCGATTCAAGCTTTGCTCAGCAACAAGGTGTTAAATACCTCAATAAAGCCGATGAAATATCTGCTCTCTTTACGGAATACAGAGTCAAGATCACAGAGTTATTATTGATAGCGTTGGCGGCTATTGGGATGGTTTTAGGCTGGCGTTATGGTGTGAAGCAAAGCCTAGTAATGCTGTTGCCTTCATTAATTGCAGGCGTAGCAGGTTTAGCGGTCACTGGCATTTTAGGTTCAACGTTGAACCTGTTTAATCTACTAGGCTTGATTCTGATTTTAGGGATTGGCATCGACTACACCTTATTCTTTGCCGAACAGAAAAAATCGCTCAGTACCTTGCTCGCTATTAGCTTATCCGGCCTCACGACGCTGCTTTCGTTTGGCTTACTGTCGCTGAGTCAGACTCACGCCATTCATAGCTTCGGGGTGACGGTTCTGACAGGGATTTTTGTCGCTTGGCTACTTTCTCCACTCGCGATCAACAGTGGCAAAAGCGTAGAACGACCAACCTCTCGAGAGGCTTTTAGATGATCAAGACATTAAAGGTAACCTTCGTCACGCTAGTCGGTATTCTGCTCAGTGCCTGCTCGATGGTTTCTCAGCAACCTACAGGCGCGAGTGTGTCTATCAACAATGACACCGAGCTAGCACTACCATTACCAGCTGAACTGGGATACTCCCTCACGGCCAGTCAGCTAATCAGCGCAACATGGCAAAACGATACGCAGCAACTTCCTGTTCAAGTCGAAGTGACAGCGGATAAAGTGGTTTTGGCGGGTTTTTCTTCTTGGGGTACTCGCATCTTATCACTGCAATACCAAAATCAAGTGATTGATACGCAGGTTTTGTCTGGGCTTGGCGCAACTTTGCCACAGCCCGAACAGGTGCTATTCAATTTAATGTTGACCCTATGGCCAGCTGAAGCCTGGGCTCAGCCTTTACAAAGCATAGATTGGCACCTAGTCGATACCGACAAAACAAGAACCGTTTTTGACGACAACCAACAAGCCATCATTCGTATTGAATATCAAGTAAAAGTCGGCGAACCAAAGATCTCTAGAGAGATTGTTTTCAAGCATCTGATCCAAGGCTACACCATTACTATACAAACGTTGAATTCAACGATTGTCGATAACCCAAGTAAGAGCTAAACACTATGCCTATTTATATCCAAGACTGTGGTTTCCACTCAGCGCTAGGCTCAAGTATTACTGACATTCATGCCTGCCTAAAAGACGAACGTGAACCAAACATGGTTGAAGTGAGCGATATGCTGAACGACGGCAAACACACTGTCGTTGGAAAAATCGCAGGTGAGCTACCAGAGGTTCCATCCACCCTCGTGAAGTATGCCACTCGCAACAATCAGCTGGCGTTATCAGCTCTCAACCAAATCAAAGATTCTATTGAACTTACCAAGGCACAGTTTGGCGCAGACCGTATTGCTGTTGTTATAGGCACCAGCACCTCTGGTATCTCCGATGGTGAAGCGGCCTTCAAACAAAAACTGACAAACGGTGAGTTTCCAGAAGATTACCATTACTCAAAACAAGAGCTTGGTGACACTTCTGAGTTCATTAGCCAATACTGCGCGTTAACGGGGCCAAACTATGTCATCTCTACGGCTTGCTCATCCAGCGGTCGCGTGTTTCTGACCGCCCAGCGCTTGTTAGATTCAGGCATGGCTGATGCCGTATTAGTAGGTGGTGTGGATACCTTGTGTAAGCTGACACTCAATGGTTTCCATGGTCTTGAAGCCCTTTCAACCAAACATTGTAAGCCATTTAGCGAATCTCGAGATGGCATCAATATTGGTGAAGCAGCAGCATTTATGTTGCTCAGTAAAACCAAGATCAAGCGTGTTCATTCTACTCAAAACACACCTCAAATTGCCCTATTAGGCTGTGGTGACAGCTCCGACGCACACCATATTTCAGCGCCCCACCCAGAAGGAAATGGCGCGGAACAAGCGATGAGAAAAGCGTTAGATTCTGCTCAATTACAAGCAGAAGAGATCGGTTATATCAATGCCCATGGCACCGCAACGCCACTCAATGATTCAATGGAAAGCAAAGCCATTCATCGTATTTTTGCAAACAAGGTTCCCGTTAGCTCAACCAAGCCGCTCACAGGGCATACTCTTGGAGCCGCAAGTGCGATAGAGGCTGCAATTGCATGGCATATTTTGAAATACGACTTACCGCTTCCCTTACAAAAATGTCAGGATAAAGCTGAAGATATTGAGATTGATTTGGTAAACTGTTCCCAGAAACTTAAAGTAAAGAATATCTTAAGCAACTCGTTTGCTTTTGGTGGTAACAACATTAGCCTGATTTTTGGTGTAGTAAATGACTGATATCCCTTCTGTAGACCAACTTCTTCCTCACGATGATCCGATGATATTAATCGATCGTGCTATCAGCGTAGAGGCGTTGTCGATCCACTGTCAGGTCGATATTGGTGACCATAATCTGTTCTTTAATGCCGAATCTCAAACGGTCCCAGCTTATGTTGGCATCGAGTTTATGGCGCAGTCTGTAGCGGCGTGGTCTGGATACCATGCAATCAAAAACGGCACCACTCCCCCTATCGGCTTCCTGCTCGGTTCTCGTCGCTACAAATCACTGTGTGATGAGTTTACTCAAGGTCAGACCCTTGACGTCTATGCCGAACAGCTTATGGAAGACAGTGGCATGGCCGTGTTTACTGCCAGAGTGGAAGACCAAGGCGAGTTGGTGGCTCAATGCCAGCTCAACGTCTACGTGCCGACCGAACAAAAATTACAAGAAATGAAAACTAGGAGCCCATCATGACCCGTCAGGTTTTAGTCACCGGTGCCAGCAAAGGCATTGGTAAAGCGATCGCTATTCAACTCGCGAAAGACGGATTTGAAATCGCCGTTCATTACATGGGTGACAAGCAAGGCGCTGAAGAGACATTGCAGTCGATCACCGAACTGGGTGGTGCTGGGCGTCTTATCCAATTTGATATCAGCAACCGCAGCGAATGTCGCAAAACGCTTGAGTCTGATATTGCTGAACATGGCGCTTACTATGGTGTGGTAAACAACGCAGGCATTACTCGCGACACTGCATTCCCTGCTATGACAGAAGAAGAGTGGGATGGCGTGATCCATACCAACCTAGACAGCTTCTACAACGTACTTCACCCTTGTGTAATGCCTATGGTCCAAAAGCGCAAAGGCGGCCGTATCGTCACTCTAGCGTCTGTATCAGGCATCATGGGTAACCGCGGACAAACTAACTATGCTGCAGCGAAAGCTGGTGTGATTGGGGCAACTAAGTCCCTTGCTCTAGAGCTCGCAAAACGCAAAATCACAGTAAACTGTGTCGCTCCAGGCTTAATCGATACCGGTATGGTTGACGAGCACGTGAAAGATCATGCACTTCCTCAAGTACCACTGCGCCGAATGGGTGAGCCAGAAGAAGTAGCAGGACTAGTGAGTTACCTAATGTCTGATATTGCAGGCTACGTTACTCGCCAAGTGATTTCAGTCAATGGAGGCTTAGTATGACCCGCCGCGTTGTTGTAACTGGTATGTCAGGTGTTACTGCCTTTGGTAACGACTGGCAACAAATCGAGCCAAAGCTGAAAGCGTGTGAAAATGCGACTCAATATATGCCAAGTTTTGAGCAATATGATGGACTCAATACTAAGCTTGCCGCACCAATTGATGACTTTCAACTGCCAAAACACTATAAGCGTAAGCAAGTGCGTGGCATGGGTCGTGTATCGCGCCTAGCCACCGTTGCGACAGAAAATGCTTTAGGACAAGCTGGCTTAATTGGTCACGATGTATTAACCAATGGCGAAACCGGAATCGCTTACGGTTCTTCAACCGGCAGTACCGACGCCGTTGGTGCGTTTGGCGTGATGCTGAACGAGAAATCGACACGAGCGATCACGGCGACAACCTACGTACAAATGATGCCACACACTGCTGCGGTAAACGTAGGTCTGTTCTTTGGACTGCGCGGCCGCGTGATTCCCACCAGCAGTGCATGCACTTCAGGAAGCCAAGCTATTGGTTACGCCTATGAAGCAATTAAGCACGGCTACCAAACCGTGATGGTTGCCGGTGGTGGTGAAGAACTATGTCCAACTGAGTCTGCCGTTTTCGATACCCTTTTTGCTACCAGTTTAAAAAACGACACGCCCAAAAAATCCCCTAGCCCATACGACAGCGAGCGCGATGGCTTGGTTATCGGTGAAGGTGCCGGTACGCTTATTCTCGAAGAGTACGAACATGCAATCGCTCGTGGTGCAAAAATCTACGCTGAGATCATCGGTTTTGCCAGCAACTGCGATGCAGCTCATGTGACCCAACCTCAGATGGAAACCATGCAAATCTGTATGGAGAAAGCACTAAGAGATGCACAGCTTCCTGCTGAGAAAATTGGCTATGTTTCTGCGCACGGAACGGCGACTGAAAAAGGTGATATTGCAGAGAGTAATGCGACGGCGAATATTTTCGGAGAAGTGCCAATCAGTTCATTGAAAAGCTACTTCGGCCATACGCTTGGCGCATGTGGTGCAATTGAAGCTTGGTTAAGCTTGGAGATGATGCATTCCGGCTGGTTCAGCCCAACCTTAAACCTTGAGAACATCGACGAACGCTGCGGCAAACTCGATTACATTACAGGTTCTGGTCGCGAATTGGATATTGAATATCTGATGAGCAATAACTTTGCCTTTGGTGGCATTAACACATCTATTATCTTCAAAAAGATTTAAGTTTATTTATTAGACAAAACTCAAGACAAATAAAAAGGGTCAGTAACCAAGTTACTGACCCTTTTTTGATTCTAGCAATCGCTCAATTAAGCGTTAGCTTCACGCTCAGCGATGAACTCAAGAGCCATCTTGATACGAGCGATTACGCGCTCTTTACCAACAAGCTCCATCACTGCATCAACAGAAGGAGACTGACCACCGCCTGTTACTGCTACGCGAAGTGGCATGCCGATTTTACCCATGCCAATCTCTAGTTCTTCACATACTGCTGCAATCACACCATCTTTGATGTTTGCAGTAGTGAAATCTTCAAGTGCTTCAACCTTAGCAAGAGCAAGCTCTAGTGGGCCTTTAGCAACACCACGTAGGTGCTTCTTCGCTGCGCCAGCTTCAAACTCAGAGAAATCTTCATAGAAGTAACGAGATTGCTCAGCAAGTTCGATAAGCGTGTTACAACGCTCGCCAACTAGCTTGATCACTTCAGTGATAGCTGGGCCGTTTGTTGTATCGATCTTCTGTGCGTCTAGGTGCCATTGCAGGTATTTAGCAACGTACTCAGGCTCAGAAGTCTTGATGTAGTGGTTGTTCAACCAAAGTAGCTTATCAGTGTTGAATGCAGAAGCAGACTTGCTGATAGCGTTCAGGCTGAAGAATTCAATCATCTCTTCTTGAGAGAAGATCTCTTGGTCACCGTGAGACCAACCTAAACGAACTAGGTAGTTGTTTAGTGCATTTGGTAGGTAACCTTCGTCGCGGTATTGCATTACAGAAACAGCACCGTGACGCTTAGAAAGTTTTGCACCGTCATCACCAAGAATCATTGCACAGTGAGCGAAAGTTGGAACTGGCGCGCCTAGTGCTTCATAGATGTTGATTTGACGAGGTGTGTTGTTGATGTGATCTTCACCACGAACAACGTGTGTAATCCCCATATCCCAGTCATCCACAACCACTACGAAGTTGTATGTTGGTGCACCGTCTGTACGACGAATGATTAGGTCATCAAGTTGGCTGTTCGCGATTTCAATGCGACCACGGATTTGGTCATCAAATACTACGCTGCCTTCTTTTGGGTTACGGAAACGGATAACACATGCATCACCTTCTTTTGCTGCTTCGTTTGCTGCAACAATTTTAGGGTGGTTCGCATCGTAACGAGCCATTTCTTTGTTTTCTTCTTGCTCTGCACGAATTTCATCAAGCAGTTCTTTAGACGCGTAGCATTTGAATGCTTTGTCTTCAGCAAGTAGCTTATCAACCATTTCGTTGTAACGGTCAAAACGCTTAGATTGGTAGTAAGGACCTTCGTCCCATTCCATACCCATCCATTGCATGCCTTCTAGAATTGCATCAACCGCTTCTTGAGAGTTACGCTCAAGGTCCGTGTCTTCGATACGTAGAACGAATTCACCACCTTGATTCTTAGCGAATAGCCAAGAGTAAAGTGCAGTACGTGCACCACCAACGTGAAGATAGCCAGTTGGGCTAGGAGCAAAACGAGTTTTAACCGTCATTTAAATACCTTGATTATGTAGGTGATTCTTTTAGTGATCGCTATTACAAAGCCTGCAGCAGACAAATATCACTAAATTTTGGGCGCTATTTTATCACCACCGCTTAAATCTACAATCAGTAGTGAATGATTAATGTGCTGATCTTGTGCGAAAGCGATTGTAGAAAGGCTAAATCCAGCTTCGAAGTCGAAAATCTACAGCCTGTAACCAATAAATAAAAACCACGCTTTACTTTAGTTCCCTGCGTATCCACAAACGTAACTCACTCATTCATATTCTACTAAGATCAAATTCTTGAATTTATGTTTGACCTTACCCTTACGGGAAGGTTTATGTTAGGCGTAGATGAGAATTGGAGTATCGATATGAATCACTACGCAACCGCGCTCAACGGCCTAAATTGCATGGGTTGTGCAAAGAAAGTCCGCACACTGTTTGGCGATCTCAACAACACGACGATCAATGACATATCGCCAACCTACATCGATATTTCGACTCCTTCTAGTTACATTCAGCTCAACGAACAGTTAGCAACGCTTGGCTATTCTATGGGTAATCAGCTGCACCTTTCGCTATCCGGCCTCAGCTGCGGAAAGTGTGTGAGCAAACTGACTCAAGCGCTTGAACAAACCGAGCAAACCTCAAACCTAGAAGTCAGCAAACAGGAGCTATCACTGGTTACTCTGCTTTCTGAATCCGAGGTTATTGAGCTGGTCGAAAGCGTGGGTTATCACGCAGCTCCCTACTCTGAAACGAATGACCTTTCATCGAGTTCAAATTTAGAAGAAGATAAAAAACTGGCGCCTACAGAAGCAACTTTAACTGAACCCGTTGCCAGCCAATATACCTATCACCTTGTTCTTGAGGGAATGACGTGTGCGAGTTGCGTTTCTTCGGTCGAAAAAGCATTGAAAAAGAATGAGTTCGTCGACCAAGCACAGATTAACCTTGCAGAGCAGACTGCCTTGGTTTTCACCTCTCAAACAAGAGACATCATTGAAAACGCTCTAATCAAATCGGTGAAAGCAGCAGGTTATGGCGCCGAGTTTGTCGACGATGCAGCGACTCAACAGCAAAAACAGCAAGAACAGCAACTTCGCACTCAAAAGGCCTTCCTGAAAAACTCAGTGAGCGCACTACTGCTTGGGGCTCCGCTGATGGTATGGGGCATATTCGGTGGCAGCATGACCATTGCTACACTTAGTGACCAACTGGCTTGGGGCTTCATTGGTGTGATCTGCCTAGTGCTACTAGCCACCTCTGGGCGGAGCTTCTTCACTAACGCGTGGCAATCACTGATGCACAAACGCGCTACCATGGACACACTCGTCGCTCTAGGTACAGGCGCAGCATGGTTCTATTCAATGTTGGTTGTGCTGATTCCATCATGGTTCCCAGAAGCCTCTCGCCATGTTTACTTTGAGGCGAGTGCGATGATCGTTGGCCTTATTTCTTTGGGTCACTACATTGAAGCCAAAGCCAAAGCTCGCACCACGAAATCGCTACAGGCACTGATTAACTTACAACCTCAAAAAGCGGTGGTCATCGTCGATGGCAAAGAACAAACCATTGCTGTAGAAGCTATCCAAGTCGGCATGCAAGTACGCGTCAAACCGGGAGAAAAAGTGCCAGTTGATGGTGTTGTGGTATCTGGTGAGTCTTACATCGATGAATCGATGCTGACCGGTGAACCACTTCCCAACGTTAAATCGGTGAGTGATGGCGTTTCTGCGGGCACCATTAATGGCGATGGTAGCTTAATTATTGAAGCGACTGGGATTGGCTCAAGCACCATGTTAGCTCGAATCATTCAGATGGTTCGCCAGGCACAAAGCAGCAAACCTGCGATAGCGAAACTTGCCGACTCTATTTCTGCCGTGTTCGTGCCCGTTGTGGTCGCAATCGCAGCTGTTGCCGCCCTAGTTTGGTTTTTTGTTGGCCCACAACCAAGTGCCAGTTACATGCTTGTTGTATCGACCACTGTGCTGATCATCGCTTGTCCGTGTGCCTTAGGCCTAGCGACTCCACTCTCTATTACTGTCGGCGTAGGTAAAGCCGCTGAGTTTGGCGTTCTGATCAAAGACGCCGATGTGTTGCAATCAGCCAGCAAAATCGATGCAGTCGTGTTTGATAAAACGGGCACCCTAACCCAAGGGAAACCAAGCGTGCAACAAGCGTTTCATCACAACCTATCAGAACAAGAATTACTGGCTTACGCTTATTCAGTAGAAGTAGGATCTGAGCACCCACTCGCCAAAGCCGTTTGCCAATATGCAGAGAGCTTGGAAGTGTCAGCTCTCCCACACAGCGAATTTGAAAACCAACGAGGGCTTGGGGTTCAAGCAACAATTAACGGCAAGAACGTGCAAGTCGGCTCGCTTAAGTTCCTCACCCAATTAGGCATCAATACAGAGATTGGCGAAGATTTCATCGAGCTTTGCCGCTCGCAAGCCTGGACGCCTATTTTCATCGTGATTGACCAAAAACTAGAAGGCATATTGGGCATTTCAGACGCGTTAAAAATAGATAGCAAACAGGCGATAGCTCAACTAAAATCCGCCGGAATTCACACTGTGCTACTCACTGGTGACAACGACTCTGTGGCTCAAGCAATAGGTAAAAGAGTCGGTATCGACGAGGTTATCTCGGAAGTGCTTCCAGAGCAGAAAGCTCAGCATATTGTTCAGCTTCAACAGCAATATAAGAGTGTTGCCATGGTTGGAGATGGCATTAACGATGCTCCAGCACTCGCTCAAGCCGATATCGGTATCGCGATGGGCAGTGGCAGTGATGTCGCCATCGAGAGTGCGCAAATGACCCTCCTCAACTCGTCACCACTATCCGTGAGTAATGCAATAGAGCTGTCTCAAGCAACAGTGAAAAATATGAAGCAGAACCTATTTGGCGCCTTCATCTATAACTCGCTTGGCATTCCTATCGCCGCGGGTGTGCTCTACCCATTTTTCGGATTTCTGCTTAGCCCTGTCGTTGCAGGCGCTGCGATGGCTATGTCATCAATCACAGTAGTAAGCAATGCCAACAGGCTGAGATTATTCAAACCCACTCATTCTAATATCAACAAAAACCATATTCATGAGGTTAACCATGATTCGTAAAATTATGACTCTTACTGCACTCGCTGCAATTTCAGGACAAGCTCTCGCGACTGATGTTCTAAACCATAAGTCTCCATACTGTGGCTGCTGCACAGAATGGACAGAACATATGCGAGATGCTGGGTTCGATGTTACAGAGAAGCTCCACGATGATATGAATCCAATAAAGCAGAAGTTAGGGGTAACGCAAAAACTAGCCTCTTGCCACACTGCAGAGATCGATGGTTACGTATTTGAAGGACACATTCCGGCTGATGATGTTAAAGCCTTTTTAGAAAACCCGCCACGCAATGCAATTGGCTTAGCAGTTCCAGGTATGCCAATGGGCTCACCGGGCATGGAGTATGGCGATAAGAAAGACGAGTATTCTGTGTATGCGTTTAATGAGAAAGGTCAGGTGTTTGAATACCGTCATTACGATGGTAATTAGAGCGTAAAGAAACCGGCACAAAGCAATATTTAAGAAGTTATAAAAATAGAGCCTAGCATTAAGTAAACCCAAGACTGTGGTTTACTTGCTAGGCTCTTTGCTTTTGGACAGTAAAGCAAATCTTGTCGCGGCACCAACCGGGCTGTTGGTACCGCTATGTTTTCGTCGCTAGTTAACAAAAAAGCCAATTAGCAAAGAAGCTCACTTAGCCAATAATCTAATCGACTAAACAGCCAAGTGAATCAGCTTAGAAACCGTAAGAAGCACCGAATACGAATGCGTTGTTAGCGTTGTCAGCTTGGTTACGGTACTCAAAGTAAGGTTGAACGCCTTGACGAGTCCATGTCGCACGAAGCTCGTGGTCCATTGTGTTATCAGCATCGCTGATTACGTATACGTTGTTGTAGCTTAGAGCTAGCTCAGCGTTTACTGCGTAACCGATACGGTTGTCAAAACGAGTTTGATCGTCAGCTTTGCTATCTTCCATAGCGTGGTAACGAGTACGGTTGCTAATAGAGATACCGTTATCGAAGTTGTAACCGATCTTAACCAATGGACGGTACTGAACCGTTTCACCGTTGTTTAGTAGGTGGTGGTAACCCGCAGCAACCCATAGGTTGTCATTGATGTTGTACATCTGCTCAACACCTAGAGTGATGTATGGAGAGTTACCTAGACCGCTGTCTTGGATTGCGTCATTGTCGTACTTACCAAGAGAGATACCATCGAACTCTGTTAGTAGTGTTGTGCCTGAATCAAACGTGTGGCCCGCTTCTAGAGTTGACGTCGCGTTTGGTTGGAAATCAGAGTGAAATTGAACGTTACCTGTAACGTAAGAAGAACCAGCAAAAGCACTAGAAGCGAAAGCAAGAGAAAGAGCACTTAGAGCGATAATTTTTTTCATAGTAAACTGCCTTAGTTTGATTTTTTCAGCGGCATATCTTCGGTACATCATTCACCTTCACCGCTTGAGTAGTTGGTCGCCTCCCTGGCATGAAATCTATGTTGCTCGAATTAATTTGCGTTTCAAAATAAAAGAGTGGGCAGAGTGATCTCTCTCACTATCAAAAAAGAACAAGTTATTTAATGCATTAAAATCAAATACTTAAAAATATAAAAATTGATAAAAAACTCAAGATGGAAAAACGTACAGATCGGGATCACATTATTTTACGGTACAAAATTAGATTCAGTTAATTGAATCACACCTGATTTAGAGTTTTTTATGAGGGACTTATTTTTCGAAGAGAATAATGAGAAGCGCGTCACTTTTGCGATGAACCTCACTTTATGTTTATTGTTGACGTTATAGACCAAGACGGTTTCTATATGTTCCCGTTTTGGATGAGAGCCTAATTCGCAGCAAACAAAAAGAGCTCCCGTTTTATCTTGGATAAGATAAAATTCGGGAGCTCTTCTACTAATAACAGTGCTTATCGATTATTTAACTGACGTTACTCGACTTACTTTCTCACCACTTTCTGAAATAGAACGGATGTAAATTTCACCAGAAACCGATGGACGTTGTTGCTCATCATACGTTAGCCAGTTTTCGCCATCAGCAGAGTATTGCAGCTCGACGCCTGGGAATTGAACGTTCATCGCCAGCTTGCCATCAACCACTTTTGCACCTGGAACTGGTAGTCGATAATCAATGCCTGCTTTCTCAAGCTTAGCCAGTTCACGTTGACCAACAATATTCGCGAAGCGATTAAAGTCGCTGTTTAGAGCTTGCTTATTCACTAGGTTAGTTTCTTGAGAGTATTCAACGCCCACTTTGTAGTCGTTTTCCCAATCTGCTCGATGCCATGCACGCTCAGCTGCTGCAAGAACGCGTGGGAACACCATGTATTCATATTGCTCGTCGGTACGAACTGTTTCAGACCAAAGTTGCGCTGATAAACCGTAAAAAGGTTTTGCTTCAATCTCGCCTTTACCAGAGAAACCATTGCCGTCACGGTCTAATGATGTTTCTGCGTTTTGTGGCATGTTCTCTGGAGCAAAGCCAAACATCTTACGAGTATCGGTTGCACGCGTTGCCCAGTAGTAACCGCGTTCTGCTGCATCAACTTCGTATGGCATATCCATGTATACGTAGTCTGGGTTAGAAACAATCACGTCATAACCTTTCGCTGACCAGTCGTAAACTGATGAAGTACCGCCCCAGTAAAGAACATCCCAGAAGTTAACGCGCGTACTTTCTGTTGCAAATGCTTCTTCACCTTCGCTGTATTTCAGACCATCTTGCCATGCTTGGAAATGAGGAATGCCTTTGTCAGCAACAATCTTAGATACCTGCTCGGCAAAGTGACTTGGCAAATGACCGAAGTCGCTTACCGTTCCATCAGCGATCAAAGACTGACACTGTGGAGACTGTTGGAATGGCTTATCTTGCTTAGACAAGTCGATGTTGCCTTTCCAAGCCACTTTATCTTCTGCATTAATATCTTGTAAGCCAGCGCCTAACTTGATGTTTTTCGCTTCATCGCCGCCGAAGTGCCAAGTCGTTAGTGGAACGCCCGCTTCTTGGTGCATTGCCGCCACTTCAGAGATCACTTTATCGACAAAGTGAGTTGATGATTCCATACATGGATTAATGAAGCTTTGCTTATCGTAGAACTGAACTGTCGTTACGTTCGATTTATCTTGTGGATCCATCAAGCGATATTCATTCGCTTCTGCTTCTTTACCTTCCGCCATTAGACGAGTGTAACGCGCTTCCATCGATACCACAGCAGAACGAGCGTGTGCTGGCATATCAATCTCTGGAATTACTTCGATACTGCGCGCTTTTGCGTAGCTTAAGATCTCGACGTAATCCGCCTTACTAAAGAAACCAGAGCCAAAGTTGTCTGTTGTTGGACCTGAACCTAGCTGAGGCAATAAACAGCTTTGCTCTTCCAAATCAAAACAACGATTAGACCCTACATCCGTTAGCTCTGGTAAACCTGGGATTTCTAAACGCCAGCCTTCATCATCAGTTAAGTGGAGGTGAAGTTTATTCATCTTGTATGCAGCCATTTGATCTAGCGTTGCTAGGATGGCATCTTTTGAGTGGAAGTTTCGAGCAACATCCACCATCACACCACGGTAATCAAAGCGTGGCGCATCTTGGATCGACAGTTGTGGTAATGATTCAGCGTTCTGACTGTCTATTAGGCCAAAAATAGACTGAACTGCGTAGAAAGCACCTGTTTTATCAAACGCTTTAATCGCGATCCCCTCTTCCGAGATACTTAGTTCATAAGCACCAGATTTCGCTAAATCACCCGTAAACTGAGTAGGAACAACAGCGACGCTAACAGGTAGGTCGCCACTCACATCTACGTTTACCACATCTGCACGTTCTTCAATTGCTGCGAATTGCTCAGCATCAAATGCGTCTTTAGGTAGGGCAATACCACCAGCAATGCTGACTGAACCTTCACCCGCTTCTACCGACATTGGCGTTGGTAATAATGTTGTTGATACATCTTGCGTTGCTAGATCCGCATTCTTTTCGAAACGCGTAACAGCTGTCGCCATTACGTTGTTGTCATCAGGTGTACGCTTCAGGTTGTTTCCTTCCAAACCTGTTACGAACGACGCGACATCTTCTGTATTCAATGAAGCAATCATCTTTGGCTCTGCGTTTGGTGCCGTTACGAATGCACCCGGCATAAAGTCAGTTTCAAACAACTGCCAGTATTCACTCGTCAGTGGAAGAATCACTTCTTCACCCGCAGCGAAACCATCAAATTTTTCGGTTGGTTCTAACTTATGTAAGTCGCCAGTTACGCGAGTTATTTTAAACTGCTCATTATCAACATCTAAGATAAGGCGAATACTGTGGAAGTAGATGGTCCAATCTTTAGAGTCAATTGCTTCACCATCGTTAGTTAACGTCATGTTTACTTTATTACATGATGCCCACTCTGCGCCTAAATCCTGACAAGCCATGCCTTCGTTTGCACCGTGGTTAGTCAAGATTTCATATTGCACATCAAGGTTATCAGCCAGTGCATTAACCACCTTTTGTTCTGGTGCTTGTGTAATAGCACAACCCGTCAAACCAGCCAGTACCGCTACAGATAGTAAGTTTCTCTTCAACATCGTATTCACCCATAAATTAAAAAATTGAGTCAGAAGCAAAGTGGAGCGCTTCGAAAGTTAGATAAACTATATGGGCTTATTTTTTACCGTGAATTAAATCAAGTTAATAAAGTGATCAGCTTCAAATCTCAAAATTTGCGATAAAATTAATTACATAAAAATCATAAAGTTAGAATCGACGGCACTTCCGTCAGTTTTATTTTGACGTAAAAATTGAGAAATGAATCACAATCTTTTTAACGGATTTCATAAAATCGTGTTGTTGATAGAGAGAAAGGTTTAAGAGTTTGTTCGTGTTGTTATACTTTTCGTACAAACAACGTGACATCGTTCTCAAAAAAAACCGTTAAAAAACGCCGTCAAAATCAATTTTAACGAGTTCATCTCTTTTAATAGGAGCTTTCCTTGCGCACATTTTGGTACGTAACTTTATTCGTTCTCGCATTTTCAGCCAAACAAGCTTCGGCCGAACCTCTTTATTGGCAAGCCAAAAAGGATGAACTGACACTCACCATCTTGGGTTCCGTCCACGTAGGAGACGAGAGCATGTACCCACTTCCAGTACAGATCACTGACACGCTAAAAGAGAGCGACGGATTAATTGTCGAGACAGACATCAGGAAGTCAGAAGGCATTGTGTATCCCACGACCACAGTGACCACGAGTGATGTATTAAACAAAGAACAAAAACAGTTATTAGCCAGTATTTCAAAGTCTTTGGGTATGCCGACTCAACAACTACTGAGCTCTCCACCTTGGGCGACATCTCTCTCAATACAGATGCAGCAATTAAAGAACCTTGGCTATGGCTCAGCGGGCGGTGTAGACGCAACACTCGCCTATAAAGCGACGATACAAGACGTTCCGGTGATCAGTTTAGAGCCTCTACAATTTCAGATAGATCTCATTGCAGGACAAAAAGATTCCGGTAAAGAATGGTTAGTCAGTAGCCTTGAAGAATTTGACCAAACTGATGGGGTGGTTCACTGCTTAATTGACAGTTGGAAAGCCGGTGATGTAGCGAAGCTTGAGGAGTTTGCGAAGCTGTCTGAAATGCCATCTGAACTAGAGAAAGCATTTTTAACCGATCGCAACGTCGATTGGGCAAACAAGCTCTCCGCCAATGATTGGAAACTCGATTCAAAGGGACACTACGTGCTGGTCGTCGGTACTTTACACCTGATTGGCGAAGGTAACCTTTTGCAGTTATTAGAAGAGAAAGGTTTAAATGTCACTCAACAATCACAAAGCCAACAGGCTCAGTGTCAATTTGAGCTTAGTGACGACAGCTAGCTCAATTCGAAGCCATGACCTTCTCCTAATATAACCATTACCTAATAACAGAATCATTACATTTAATCGCCCCATAGCGGTGCTATTATCTTTCGCTCTTTTTACATACGGTGTTGTTCTCATGAAACCAGTACTTTTTGCTTTCCCTTTAGCCCTAGCGATTCTGATGCCCACGGTAGCGTCTGCCAAAGAAACTTGTACGATCGAACAATTCCAGCCGATAGACATTCAGCCAGACACCAAAGGCGGTGTGTTAGATAAAGAAAGCGGACAGTTCTTGATTACTGAAAAGCCACCAATGCGATGCGCGAATATTACGTTCACGACATCAACGACACGCAACCGTATCGCAAGCCAAATGAATGGTAATTTTGAAGCAAGCTTCTACGATGGTCAGACGGGTAATTCTCACTCGGTGACTTTTAACGAAGATGAAGTACAGGCGGGTTACATTCGAATTGGTCCAAATCACCCTGTTGACGCTTATGTTTGTTTTGTTACCTCAGAGACGCCAATCAAGAACATTACCTGTGATGTTAAGTAAATAGATTCGGGACTACTGGATCAATCCTTGTCTCTATGCAGGACGCTTAGAACAACAAGAGATTCCCGACTCGCTCCTTCGTCGCTCTAGGGAATTACACATATACCAAAATACAAAAAGCCGTAGACCCTTCTATTACAGAGAATGCTACGGCTTTCTTAATGTGGTCGGTGAAGAGGAATTCGATTGGACTGGCATTCCAGCCCCCATCCCCATGTTCTAAACCAGATTAAAATGCAAAAAAGCCGTAGCATTTCTGCTACGGCTTTCTTTAATGTGGTCGGTGAAGAGGGATTCGAACCCCCGACCCTCTGGTCCCAAACCAGATGCGCTACCAAGCTGCGCTATTCACCGAAATATCTAACTGGCTGATTGCCTGTCGATGGAGCGTATAATACGGATTCTGAATTTATCCGCAAGCGCTTTTTCTCATATTTATTGTGAATTCGAATCGTTCGAACAAAAGACATACAACAACTCGCTCAATGTGACGAAAAACACACAGTCGCCAACAAGTATTTAACTTATGCAACAGGATTGATCCAGATCAGTAAATTGATAATGCTACTTAATACACTAAGCCATGTCATATAACTTTGAGGTATACACATGGACTTTTGGCTAGATCTCCTATTTGGTAATGCGGTGGGACTATCTTCAATGATAGTAATCTTCGGGGCTCTGGGTCTCATGATGTTTTATGGAGGCTTCTTCATCTACAAAGTTATGACTGAAAAATCTCCTCACTAGAATCGCTCAGCCTAAATCATTTACCTCAAGCATCATTACTTGCGGGTAAATATTAAAACGCTTTGCACCGGAGCTGATTTCTCTTGTCACCTCCGGTTTTTTCATTTTTAAACCCCGTCCCAACTTAGGTATACTTACCCAATCCTTCCCCAACTTGAGATACACACTATGTCTCATGATGACGACTTAGATCTATTCCAAGAAATGATGGGCGACGTTAAACGTATCGACCATGACACCGCCGAACACCAGAAAGTACACCGAGTCACAGAATCTCACCTTGCCAAGCGTGAAGCCGCTATGTGGCTATCTGATGACGAGAAAGACTACTTATCATTAGACTACTCACCAATGATAAGGCCAGACGATGTTATTGCTTATAAAAAAGACGGTGTACAAGAAGGCGTATACAAAAAGCTGCGCCTAGGCAAATACCCGATTCAAGCCAAGCTAGACCTTCATAGGAAAACACTGAAAGACGCACGTAACGAAGTGCTTTCATTTTTGCGTCAGTGTTTAAGAATGGATGTTCGTACCGTCATCATTGTTCATGGTAAGGGCGAACGTTCGAGTCCACCAGCAATGATGAAAAGCTACGTTGCAAATTGGCTAACGCAAATCAACGATGTTCAATGCGTTCATTCTGCTCAGCAATTTCATGGTGGTACTGGCGCAGTCTATGTCATGCTCAGAAAGAGTAATGAGAAAAAACTAGAGAACAGAGAGCGCCATCAAAAGCGCACCAGTTGATAGGTTGAGCTAGATAAATAGGCGAATAACGATTTTGCATCAAGACCGATATTTCGTGCCTAGACTCACACCAAGTGCTAAAATTGCCTCAGTTAACGAATTCCAACTCAAA
This sequence comes from Vibrio sp. TMPB1044, assembly GCF_030442075.1. Lineage (NCBI taxonomy): Bacteria > Pseudomonadati > Pseudomonadota > Gammaproteobacteria > Vibrionales > Vibrionaceae > Vibrio > Vibrio sp. TMPB1044. The sequence continues at coordinate 52,111 of NZ_JAUJED010000004.1, forward strand.
GCAACTACCCAAAAGTTGCTTTTTGTTTATCTATATTTCCGTTGTGAAACGCTAAGAGAATATCATGTCACAAGAATCCCAAGCTAAACGCCTTAATAAATACATCAGTGAAACTGGTTTTTGTTCACGTCGTGAAGCAGACAAATTGATCGATGCAGGCCGAGTTACTATTAATGGCAAGATCCCTGAGATGGGAACGAAAGTATTACCAGGTGATGATGTTGAGATCGACAACAAGCCAGTACGTTCAAAAGAAAAGCCTATCTATATTGCTCTCAATAAACCGACCGGCATTACCTGTACGACTGAGCGTGATATTCCTGGCAACATCGTCGACTTTATCGGCCACCACAAGCGAATTTTCCCAATTGGTCGTCTAGATAAGCCTTCTGATGGACTTATCTTCCTGACCAATGATGGCGACATCGTAAACAAGATTCTTCGTGCGGGTAACAACCACGAGAAAGAGTACGTGGTTCGTGTCGACAAGCCGATTACGACTGAGTTCTTGAAGCAAATGGGCGCTGGCGTTCATATTCTCGATACTGTGACCTTGCCATGTAAGGTCGAGAAAGAAACCAAGTTCTCGTTCCGAATCACATTAACGCAAGGCCTTAACCGCCAAATTCGCCGTATGTGTGAAGCATTGGGTTACGAAGTATTTAAACTGCGCCGTGTTCGTATTATGAACATCTCACTAGATGGTATTCCTAACGGAAAATGGCGCTACCTAAGCGACGAAGAGATCACTGAAATATTAGCGATGTGTGAAGGCTCAGTAAGTACAGAAGATGCGTCAAAAATGAACGCCAAAGGTCAGCGTATTCGTAAAGCGACTGACGCAAAACTTTTTGACAGCCGTGAAGAAAACCAAACCTCAACAGCGCGCCGTAATCAAAACGAGAACCGATCTCGCACTTACCGTGGTAACAATGCGGATGAATTCCGTCATGCGCCTAACTCAAAGCGTGGCCGCAATTCATCGAACGGTGAAAGCGGTGGTAATACCGAGAATTGGAAGTCGAACTCTCGTTCAGAGCGTTCTAATTCAGATAGAAACCGTTCGGATCGCAATCGTACAGATCGCGACAATAACGATCGTAGAAGCGGAAAAACGGCAAACCGTAACCAAGATTCAAACAGACCAAATAAACCAGGTCAGAAACGTGTTAGTGGCACTTTAGGTCTGAAAAAGTAGAATGACTCCTTATACAGAAACGCCCACTAATGAGTGGGCGTTTTTGTTTATTGTTCGGTACGTCATGGCTTTTAACGACTAACCATCAACTTGCAAGCACAAATCAGTAAACTGAGCTCGAGTCAGTTGAGCTAAGTCTTTAGGGGCAAGTTCAATTTCTAAACCTCGCTTTCCCGCACTCACACATATTGTTTCAAATTCTGTCGCACTAGAATGAACAAAAGTCGGCAGCGCTTTTTTCTGACCAAGCGGGCTGATGCCACCAACAACATAACCCGTGGTTTTCTGAGCAATATCTGGATCAGCCATCTCTGCTTTTTTTCCTTCCGCCGCTTTTGCTGCCAGCTTTAGATTGAGCTTCTGGTCGACAGGAATAACGGCAACCGCCAAATCTTTCGCCACACCATTCAAGCAGAACAACAGCGTTTTGAATACACGTTTGGGATCTTGACCAAGCGCTTCAACGGCTTCTAATCCATAGTTCGTATTATTCGCATCATGATGATACTGATGCACACTATGAGCGATTTTCTTTTTCTTGGCGAGATTGATTGCAGGGGTCATAACAAATCCAAACGGTAGATAAACAAAAAACGACGCCGAGGCGTCGCTTTAGTTAAATTTATCATGGTGCTAGAGTCAATCTAATTTAGCACCTATTGATACAATTGCTTGGATTCAATTACTTGTAAACCATTTGGCCAGAAGGCGCGTACTTATTCACGTCAACCGGGCTATTCGCTTCTAGGTACTCTTTCAGTACTTCAGCATCAACAAAACCAGTATTCACGTAACCTGGGTGGTCAGACAGTTTAGGGTAACCGTCACCACCAGCAGCGTTAAAGCTTGGTACTGTGAAGCGGTATGTTTCGTCTAAACGCAGCTGTTTGCCACCGATGAATACATTCGATACTTCACCGTTTGCTACTGTCATAGAGATACCAGCAAACTGAGCATAAGCACCAGAATCGATTGGTTTCGTCGCCACGACATTTAGGTAATCTAAAACCTCTTTACCCGTCATATCAGTGTAAGTCAGGATGTTTGCAAAAGGTTGTACTGTTAGTACATCTTTGTAAGTCACTTCACCCGCTTCAATTGAGTCACGAACACCACCAGAGTTCATTACAGCGAAATCTGCTTTTGCGCGCTCCATGTGAGAGGTTGCAATCAAACGACCTAGGTTAGTTTGTTGGAAGCGAACGACGTTACGGTCACCTTCAAGCTTGCCATTTGTATCAGCGATTTTAACTTCTAACTGAGCTTGACCTTGCTCTTGGAATGGACGTAGGAATTCAAGTAGCTCTGGATCTTGTGCGATTTCGTCTTGAATAAGAACACGTTGCTTCTTGCCGTCAATCTTAACTTTCTTCTTAAGGTTAACAGGAACTAGATCGTAGCTAACCATCTCTAGTTCGCCATTACGGAATTCGTAATCAGCACGGCCTACATACTTGCCCCACTCGTGAGCTTGAACGATATAAGTACCATTTTGAACGTCTGGTTTACATTCATCACCCGGTTTGAAGTTTTTCTTAGCAACGTTAGGGCCTTCCATACATACCGGCTCTTGAGAGTGGCCACCAACGATCATATCTAGATCGCCTTCATTTAGGTAACGGGCTAGTGCTACATCACCTGGTGCGTTGACACCGCGTTGGCCATTCTCGTAGTGACCCATGTGAGTCACTGCGAAGATGAGATCTGGCTTCTCAGTTTCTTTAAGTTCAGCGATCAGTTTTTTCGCTTCTTCTTTAGGGTCACGGAAGTCGATGCCAGCGATAAACTCTGGGTTACCAATTTTTGCTGTATCTTCAGTGGTTAGACCGATAACTGCAATCTTGATACCTTGCTTTTCAAACATCTCGTAAGCTTGGAACTTACGTTCGCCCGTAGCTTTATCGTAGATGTTTGCTGACAGCATTGGGAAGTTAGCCCAATCGATCTGCTTTTGTAGTACGTCTAGTGAGTTATCAAACTCATGGTTACCCAGTGCCATTGCATCGTAACCAATCTTGTTCATACCTTTGAAATCAGGTTCTGCATCCTGAAGATCTGACTCTGGCACACCCGTGTTGATGTCACCACCAGATAGAAGCAACACGCTACCGCCTTCAGCTTCAACTTCTGCACGAAGTTGGTCAACAAGCGTTTTACGTGCAGCCATGCCGTATTCGCCGTATTTGTTCTGCCAGAAACGACCATGGTTATCGTTCGTGTGAAGAATCGTTAGCTTATAAGTTTCGTCTTGGTTCCAATCATGAGCTGATTGAGACGCACACCCAGCTAGAGTAGCTAGAATTGCAGCACTTAGTGCTGTCTTTAGAATAAGGCGTTGCTTCATTGTCATACCTTTGAACTTTTTAGGGGAATCCACTGCTTTTTTAATCTATTGCGACCCCTTTCCTGGAGTTCGAACAATAAGACTTCAACATGACTAATCTTAAATTAACATTTTAGATGTAACACGACGATTTCATATTTATGTCGAATTGGTCACGCATAGATCAACAGTTAAGTGTAACAAAATTATGAGATTACACTCAAACTTCCCCTGCATCACAGGCAATCGTTTACTTACAAAGTGTGATACACATCAGCAATTTACCAAAAACAGGACAGACCTCACACACTCATGCCTATTTCTTAGGTCATCAAAGGCTTTGTTAACAATGATTTAATCATCTCCTCTGATTAGCGCTCTACCAAACAGAGACGTCCCCAACGATACAAGCTGATGCCCAGATAAACAAAAACGCCCAACTCTTAGAGTTAGGCGTTTATTTGGTACCGTTAAATAACCACTTTAACTAATTCATATTAGCGAGTTACTTAACATCAGCTTCAGCTATTTAATATCGATGTGCTCAAAGCCTTTGATAAGATCATCCAGTGCTTTCATCTGCTTCAAGAACGGCTCTAGTTTGTCTAGAGGTAGCGCAGAAGGGCCATCACAACGAGCTTGGTCTGGGTTCGGGTGCGCTTCAATAAATAGACCAGCAATACCTGTTGCAAGACCAGCTTTTGCTAGTTCAACCGTTTGCTCACGACGACCGCCAGATGCAGCACCTGATGGGTCACGCATTTGTAGAGAGTGCGTCACGTCGAAGATGATAGGGCTACCGTTTGAAGACTTCTTCATTACGCCAAAGCCAAGCATATCAACGACAAGGTTGTCGTAACCCATACAAGCGCCACGCTCACAAAGGATGATGTTGTCGTTACCACACTCAGCGAACTTATCAACGATGTTGCCAACTTGGTTCGGGCTCATGAACTGAGGCTTCTTCACGTTGATTACTGCGCCAGTCTTAGCCATTGCTTCAACAAGATCAGTTTGACGAGCTAGGAATGCAGGTAGTTGGATTACATCAACCACATCTGCAACAGGTTGAGCTTGAGCTTCTGTGTGAATATCAGTAATGATCTTCACGCCGAAAGTGTCTTTCAGCTCTTGGAAGATTTTAAGACCTTCTTCCATGCCTGGACCACGGTATGAATGAACTGAGCTGCGGTTCGCCTTATCAAAAGACGCCTTAAATACGTAAGGAATACCCAGCTTCTCTGTTACTTTCACATAGTGCTCACAGATCTGCATAGCGAGATCGCGAGATTCAAGAACGTTCATGCCTGCAAATAGCGTAAATGGCTTGTCGTTAGCAATTGGCATATCGCCAATGTGAACTGTTTTCTGTTCCATCATATTCTCTCTAAATAATTATTAATTAGTGAACAACCACGGTCTTTTCGTTCATGACATTCACTTGAGATTTCAGTAACTCAGATGCCGGGTCATCTGGGCATTGGTCGATAAAGTATTGATAATCCATTGCAGCAACTTGATGACAGTCTAGCTGCTGGTAGATAAAACCGCGGTCACGGATTTCATATGGGTCATCCGGTACAAAGGTTAAAGCAAGATCAGTACACTTCAATGCAAGCGTATAGCGCTCTTCTCTCAGCAGTGCACTCTTAAGCAGTGCTAACCACTTACCAATAATCGTTGGGTGGTCTGCAACTTCTAAGTGTTCAGGTTTCACCTTAGCTAATGGACCGTCATGTCCAATTAACCATGCTCGCAAGGTTTGTTCACCAACGTACTCACCGTTATAAGGGTTAATATAGGCCGCAGCTTGCCCGTACCAGCTTACTTTAAGTAAGAATTGAGTAGGGAAAGATACACCCTCTACAGGAAAGCCTAGCTTGCGACCTAGAAAAAGAAAGACCGCTCCCAGACTCACAGGAATGCCTTTCTTTCTCTCAAGCACTTTATCGATGAACGCGTTTTCCGAAGAGAAATACGCATCTTTATCACCAGCAAAACCCCATTCATAAAAGAATAGTCGAATAAAAGATTCAAACTTCTGCTGTTCATCGGTTTCATTAACCAAAGCAAACTCGGCGTCTTTTAACAATCTAGCCAGCTCTTGCTCTGCCCAGCTGTCTTGAGTTTCTGGGTTAATCGCTTTATTTAAGATCAATGCACCTTCAGCTAACTCTAGCTGGTCAAAGTCTTCATCAAAAAATTCGTACATAGGTAGTTAACCGAAATAAGGAGATAATTAACCGAAAAATGTTGGTGTCTTCGTCATTGCGATTTTACCAGCCATTGCTAGCCAACCTAACGCACCAAAGAAAGAGAACACTCTTAATAGGTTGTTTTTACCTAACTTAAGTGCAAAGAAACCTAATGCGATGTAGGCCATTACGCAGGTTAGTTTTTCAGTTAACCATGGTGCGGCTGGTGTAAATGGAATAAAGCCAGTGATAAAAATCAAACCAATACCCGATAGCAACAGCAACGAGTCATTGATATGAGGGAAACGCTGCAAGAAAGGATGTTTAAGCTTCGGCGAATTGGCCATCATAAGAGCGAATCGAATCGAAAGAAGTAGCGCGCTTATCGCAATCGTTAATAGGTGAAAATGTTTTAGACCTTCGTACATGGTATTCCTTTATATTTTTATATGTGCTTTCGTTAACACGAGCCTCACAATACCCGTTAATGCCCTATGTTTCTTCGTTAAATGCATTACCGAGTTAAATGTATTGTCGAGCTAAAGGTATCAATTTGGCAAGTTCATTGTCTATTACTCATAAGCGAATATCCGTAATCGAATACAGCTACGAACTATGAACAATAACGACCCAATGTCACTCGGTCATTACCACCGTAATCTTTCTCTGTTACAACATCGAGATAACCGAGCGTCTGCATAATCTCACGAACTGCCGAGCCTTGGTCATAGCCGTGTTCAAATGCTAACCAACCTTCATTTTCCAAAAAGCCGCGTGCGTTTTCAGAAATGTATCGGATATCAGCAAGCCCTTTCTCTTCAGCAACTAGTGCTGTGATCGGCTCAAAACGCACATCGCCTTGAGACAAATGAGGATCATTCTTCTCAATGTATGGCGGGTTAGAGACAATCAGAGAGAACTTCACAGTTTCCTCAGAGCTCAAAGGCTCAAACCAACTGCCGTGCAAAAAAGTAGCGTTGGTGATGTTTAAACGTTGTGCATTCTCTGTCGCAAGCTGCTGTGCTTCAGGGCGAAGATCAATCCCCGTTACCGGTCGATTCGGCATCTCAGACGCCAATGCTAACGCGATAGCACCTGTACCTGTACCTAAATCTAGAATCGCACCTTGCTTGCCGTAAGTTTTATCCAAAGCTACCTCAACCAAACGCTCAGTATCTGGGCGTGGGATTAAGGTAGAAGGGGAAACTTTTAACGGCAGTGACCAAAACTCACGCTCACCGATAATGTAAGCCACAGGCTCACCAGTTAAGCGACGTGTTAGAAGGGCATTGAATTCAGACTCTTGCTCTGAGGTGAGGTGTTTCTCAGGCCAAGTAAGCAGGTAAGATCTTGGTTTATCTAAGGCGTGACAAAGCAGTACCGCGGCATCAATTGAGGGTGATGTGTTATCACCCTCTTGAAGCTTTACGATTGCTGCTTTTAAAGCACTTTCAACCGTATATGCTGACTGCATACAGGTTAGTTGTTCTCTGCAAGTGCAGCAAGCTGATCGGCTTGGTGCTCTTGAAGTACAGGATCAAGCAAGCTTTGCATGTCACCTTCAAGTACTTCGTTAAGACGGTAGATAGTAAGGTTGATACGGTGATCCGAAACACGACCTTGTGGGTAGTTGTACGTACGAATACGGTCACTACGGTCACCAGAACCTAGTAGGTTACGACGTGTATCAGAAACAGCTGCCGCGCGGCGCTCTTCTTCTGCTTGAACAATACGAGCAGCAAGAACAGCCATCGCTTTCGCTTTGTTTTTATGCTGAGAGCGCTCGTCCTGACACTCTACTACTGTACCCGTTGGTAAGTGAGTAATACGGATTGCTGAATCCGTAGTATTAACGTGCTGACCACCCGCGCCTGATGCACGGAAAGTATCAATTTTAAGATCGCCCGCTTTAATTTCTGGAAGATCAGCTTCTGGGATTTCAGGCATAACGGCAACCGTACATGCTGACGTATGAACACGGCCTTGAGACTCAGTTTCAGGTACACGTTGTACACGGTGACCGCCCGACTCAAATTTCATTGTGCCGTAAACAGCATCGCCACTAACCTTAGCGATCATCTCTTTGTAGCCACCTTGTTCAGAAGCATTACTGCTCATGATTTCAACGCGCCAGCCTTTCTTCTCAGCAAACTTAGAGTACATACGGAACAGGTTGCCCGCGAAGATACCCGCTTCATCACCACCCGCGCCAGCACGGATTTCAAGGAAACAGTTACGCTCATCGTTTGGATCTTTTGGAATCAGAAGAATCTGTAGCTCATCAGTCAAACTTTCAATCGCCGCTTTTGCGTCTTTGATTTCGTCTTGAGCCATTTCACGCATTTCAGCGTCATCTTCATTTGCCATCTCTTCAGCAGCTTCTAGATCTTCTTGAGCTTGCTGGTATGACTGGAAGCAAGCTGTCACTTCTTCTAGTTGAGAGTACTCTTTAGAAAGTGCACGGAATTTGTCTTGATTCCCGATTACATCTGGATCACCAAGTAGATGTTGAACTTCTTCATAGCGTTCAACAAGTGTTTCAAGCTTTACTAGAATCGAGGCTTTCATAATGTCTTATTCTGTTGGAGGTCTAATATTATTGAGGGTTTTCTAAGCCCAAACTCTGTCTAATGACCATTAATTTTGCAGGTTCTCCTTGCTCTGCTGCACTTTGAAGTGCACGCGTTGGAGCATGGATCAATTTGTTTGTGAGCTTATTACTTAGCTCAAGTAAGAGTTTCTCAGGGTCACCACCAGCGGCAAGTGATTGTAAACTCTTACTTAATAATTCTTCTCGGATTTCATTGGCCGATTTGCGATAGTCACGAATACTGTCTACCGCTTGCAGTGAACGCATCCAACTCATGAATGCCGCACTTTCTTCGCTAACTATTGCTTCCGCTTGAATCGCTTCCACTTTGCGTTGTTCAATGTTGCCATCAACAATCGACTGCAGATCATCCACTGAATAAAGGTAGGCGTCGTTTAACTCACCGACCTGAGATTCCACATCACGCGGAACCGCAATATCAACCAACAACATAGGTTGATGTTTTCTTGTTTTCAGTGCGGTCTCCACCATACCCTTACCAATAATAGGTAACGGACTGGCGGTTGAACTGATCACGATATCCGCTCGATGCAGATGATCAGGGATCTCATTGAGGCTGATCACTTCAGCACCAAACTCTTCAGCCAACCCTAAAGCACGCTCACGAGTTCGGTTAGCCACTATCATCTTGGTGCAGCCATTCGCTGAAAGATGCTTAGCCACCAACTCAATCGTTTCACCCGCACCCACCAATAACACAGTTGAATCGGCAATTGATTCAAAAATATGTTTGGCTAACGTACAAGCTGCGTAAGCAACCGAAACCGCGCTTCCGCCGATCTCCGTTTCAGTTCGAACACGCTTCGCGACAGAGAATGATTTCTGAAACAGCTTTTCCATTGAAGCATCAACAGATTTGTTCTCTCGCGAGTCTGTATAAGCTTGCTTCACCTGACCTAAGATCTGTGGCTCGCCCAATACTAAAGAGTCCAAACCACAAGCTACACGCATTAAATGCTTAATCGCAGCCTGCTCTTCATGGATATAAAGACTTGGTTTTAGCTCTTCAGGACTAACTTGATGGAAAACTGACAGCCAATCGATCAACTTGTTTTTTGCCACGCCTTTGACGTCACAATACACTTCAGTTCGATTACAGGTAGAAAGTATGACACTTCCATTTACGTGTGCATTTGCGTTAAGTTGCTTGAGTGCCTCAGATAATTTATCTGGACCAAAAGCGACTTTTTCTCGCAATTCAACCGACGCTGTATTGTGATTGATACCTACGGCAAGCAAAGACATGTATCAGAAGTTCTCGATCAGGGAATGGAAACAAGGGGCGAATTTTACTTGATGCATGGCTCTATTTAAAGAGCAAGCGGGATTTGTTTTCCTGACTTCGTGAATTCAATGCTATAGTTGAGACGTTTTTTAGATAAATTTGAACAAGTTGTGAGCAAATATGAGCAAGCTTCGTAAAATCACGTCTCTTATTTTTATGACCATAATTATGGTGGGTTGCTCGTCTATCCCAGAACAACCGACCAGTGTAGAGTGGCAAAGTCACCAAAACCGCCTTCTACAGATAGAAAACTACCAAGCCTCAGGCAAGCTCGCTTACATTTCTCCAGAGCAACGCCAAAGCCTTAATTTCATTTGGAAGCACTCCCCAAATCAAAGCCAATTAAGACTGACCACTTTCCTTGGTCAAACCGCCTTGAACCTCACGATTGACAGCTCGGGTGCCAAGGTAGTCACTTATGATGATCAGGTATTCACTCACGCAAGTGCATCTGTATTGGTAGAGCAACTAACTGGGTTGCAGATCCCTATTGATCATCTGCCACAATGGTTTCTTGGTATTCCCGACCAAGCAGACAGCTACCAATTGAACACCACCAACACGCTTGAATCTCTGTCTAAACAAGTCAGCAGTCAATTATGGACACTGAATTTTGCTAACTACCGAAATACAGAAATGCCGAGTAAACAGCTATCGGGTGAAGATAACGCGAGCGTAGAGACAATTCCCCTCCCTACTCGATTGTCATTCAAGCAAGACGAGAACAAAATCAACATTGTAGTTTCGAAGTGGACACTGAAAAAATGATAACAACGCCAACGCACTGGCCTTCGCCAGCTAAGCTGAATTTATTTCTCTATATTACTGGCCGACGCGACAATGGCTATCACGAACTTCAGACCCTATTTCAATTTGTCGACTTTGGCGATGAACTTACGGTTACCGCAAACCGAGAAACAAGCTCGATAACAATCACACCTGAAATTCCAGGCGTTGCGACAGAAGATAACCTGATTTGGAAAGCCGCTACTGCTCTTCAACAATATACGTCGACGACTTTCGGTGCGGATATTCAATTAAAGAAAGTTCTTCCTATGGGAGGCGGTATTGGCGGAGGCTCTTCAAATGCAGCAACTGTATTAGTCGCGCTGAATTATTTATGGCAACTCGATCTTTCAGATGATCAGCTCGCCGAAATCGGTTTAAAGCTTGGAGCAGATGTCCCGGTATTTGTTCGTGGTCATGCTGCCTTTGCTGAAGGCGTTGGCGAACAGCTACAACCCGCTAATCCGAATGAAAAATGGTATCTTGTGGTTAAGCCTCAAGTGAGCATAGCAACGGTAGACATATTCACACACTCAAAATTAACTCGAAACACGCCAAAGCGAGCGTTATCAACGCTTCTAGAGCAAGAATACGTAAACGATTGCGAAAAAATTGTGCGAATGCTGTACCCAGAGGTTGATAAGCAACTTTCATGGCTGCTACAATACGCGCCGTCGAGATTGACTGGCACAGGTTCGTGCGTTTTTGCTGAATTTAACAGCAAAAAAGAAGCCGAATTGGTGCGAGAACAACTGCCTGACACAGTTTCCGCTTTCGTAGCGAAAGGAAGAAACATTTCTCCTTTAAAAGAAACTCTGGCTGAATACCAATCAGCCCACCCACAATCTATTTAAAACTGGACGCAACCCGAGGTTTCCACCGTGCCTGATATGAAGCTATTTGCTGGTAACGCAACACCTGAACTAGCCCAACGTATTGCTGATCGTCTATACATCTCTCTTGGCGATGCTACTGTAGACCGTTTTTCTGATGGCGAAGTCGCTGTTCAAATCAATGAAAACGTTCGTGGTAGCGATGTATTCCTGATTCAATCAACTTGTGCACCAACCAATGACAACCTAATGGAATTGGTGGTAATGATTGACGCAATGCGCCGTGCTTCTGCTGGCCGTATTACTGCTGTAATCCCTTACTTCGGTTATGCCCGTCAAGATCGTCGTGTACGTTCTGCTCGTGTGCCAATTACTGCAAAAGTTGTTGCAGATTTCCTTTCTAACGTTGGCGTTGACCGCGTTCTTACTATCGACCTACACGCAGAGCAAATCCAAGGCTTCTTCGATGTACCTGTTGATAACATCTTCGGCACTCCAGTTCTTCTAGAAGACATGGCTAACCGTGGTCTAGAAAACCCAGTTGTGGTTTCTCCAGACCTTGGTGGTGTTGTACGTGCTCGCGCAACGGCTAAAGCGCTAGGTGATGTTGACATCGCTATCGTTGATAAACGTCGTCCACGTGCTAACGTTTCTGAAGTAATGAACCTAATCGGTGATGTTGAAGGCCGTGACTGTGTTATCGTTGATGACATGATCGATACTGGTGGCACACTATGTAAAGCAGCTGAAGCGCTTAAAGAGCGCGGTGCTAAGCGTGTATTCGCTTACGCAACTCACGCTGTTTTCTCTGGTACTGCTGCGAACAACATCAAGAACTCTGTTCTAGACCAAGTTATCGTAACGGATTCTATCTCTCTATCTCCAGAGATGGCTGCGACTGGTAAAGTGACAACACTTAGCCTTTCTCGCATGCTTGCTGAAGCGATTCGTCGTATCAGCAATGAAGAATCAATCTCAGCGATGTTCAACTAATCCAAGCCTTATAGCTTTTTACAAAAGCTTGGTTTTAGAAATACGCAAGAGAAAGACATTAAGCACTTCAGTCAATGAAGTGCTTTTTTTATGTCTGAGTAATATTGCACTGCTAGTTATGACAAACAGGAATAATCGCGCAGCTATCAGCTAGCTCGCACCTTTTTCATAAACTGTGATATCATACGGCGCTTTTTGAAATCCCGAGAGAGATCCATACCTTGAGCCAACAAATAAAACTTCTCGTTGGACTGGCTAATCCAGGTCCAGAATACGCCAAAACTCGCCACAATGCGGGTGCTTGGGTAGTTGAAGAATTAGCGCGTGTACATAACGTGACACTAAAGAACGAACCAAAGTTCTTTGGCCTAACGGGTCGTATCATGGTTCACGGTGAAGATCTTCGTTTGCTGATCCCAACGACTTTTATGAACTTGTCAGGCAAAGCAGTTGCAGCCTTAGCAAAGTTCTACCAAATTAAACCAGAAGAGATCATGGTCGCTCACGATGAGTTAGATCTTCCTCCTGGTATTGGAAAGTTTAAAAAAGGTGGTGGTCATGGTGGACATAATGGTCTGAAAGACATCATCAGCAAGCAGGGTAACAATAAAGAATTCTATCGTCTTAGATTAGGCATCGGCCATCCAGGACACAAAGATAAAGTTGCAGGTTATGTATTAGGCAAAGCTCCTCAAAAAGAGCAAGAGTGTATCGAGGCCGTCGTTGACGAATCGGTTCGCAGCCTAGACATCTTATTAAAAGATGGCCTACCAAAAGCACAAAATCGCTTACATACGTTCAAAGCAGAATAAGGTTTATATCATGGGTTTTAAATGTGGCATCGTTGGTCTACCAAACGTTGGTAAGTCAACTCTGTTTAACGCACTGACTAAAGCAGGCATCGAAGCAGCAAACTTTCCATTTTGTACGATCGAACCAAACACAGGTATCGTTCCGGTTCCAGATCTACGCTTAGATGCATTAGCAAAAATTGTTAATCCACAGAAGATCCTTCCAACGACAATGGAATTCGTAGATATCGCGGGCCTAGTGGCTGGCGCATCTAAAGGTGAAGGTCTTGGTAACAAGTTCCTAGCTAACATCCGTGAAACTGACGCTATCGGTCACGTTGTACGCTGCTTTGAAAATGAAAACATTGTTCACGTTGCTGGTAAAGTATCTCCAATCGAAGATATCGAAGTGATCAACCTTGAACTTGCACTGGCTGACTTAGACAGCTGTGAGCGTGCAATTCAACGTAACGCGAAGAAAGCAAAAGGCGGCGACAAAGACGCTAAATTCGAAATCACTGTACTAGAAAAGCTACTTCCAGTTCTAACTGAAGGTGGTATGGCGCGTACTGTTGAACTTGGCAAAGAAGAAGCGGCAGCAATCGGCTACCTAAACTTCCTAACGCTTAAGCCAACCATGTACATCGCAAACGTTGCAGAAGATGGTTTTGAAAATAACCCATACCTAGACGCTGTTCGTGAATACGCTGAAAACGAAAACAACGTAGTTGTTGCAGTTTGTGCAGCAATCGAATCTGAGCTTTCCGAACTTGATGACGAAGATCGCGAAGAGTTCCTAGCGGATATGGGTATCGAAGAACCAGGTCTTAACCGAGTGATCCGCTCTGGTTACGAACTACTGACTCTTCAAACTTACTTCACTGCTGGCGTTAAAGAAGTTCGCGCTTGGACAATCCCTGTAGGTGCAACTGCGCCACAAGCAGCGGGTAAGATCCACACAGACTTCGAGAAAGGCTTCATCCGTGCAGAAGTAGTAGGATTTGATCACTTCATCGAGTTTAACGGTGAGAGCGGTGCGAAAGACGCAGGTAAATGGCGCCTTGAAGGTAAAGAATACATAGTTAAAGATGGTGACGTTGTTCACTTCCGCTTCAACGTATAATTCTGATTAAACATCTAGAAAAAAGGCCAGTGAATTCACTGGCCTTTTTGTTTTTCTCCTTTCTAAATTGCCCCTCATCAGAAACTTAACTTCCTATATATATCGCCTTTTAGACCTGTTTTTTGTCGACAAATACGCCTCTTTGCCTAAAAAGAAACCGAACAGATGTTTATTCGCGATTTATTCAAAAAAAAAGTTGACGGGTTTCGCTCAACTACGCATAATGCGCCCCGTTCACAACGAAGCGGCAACGTCTCGAAATGAACGACAATTTGGAAATGGCTACTTAGCTCAGTTGGTTAGAGCACATCACTCATAATGATGGGGTCGCAGGTTCAAATCCCGCAGTAGCCACCA
>NZ_JAUJED010000048.1:0-204 GCF_030442075.1 Vibrio sp. TMPB1044
CTTTCGGAATCTCGGTTGATTTCTCTTCCTCGGGGTACTTAGATGTTTCAGTTCCCCCGGTTTGCCTCCTGTTGCTATGTATTCACAACAGGATACTTACTTATGTAAGTGGGTTTCCCCATTCAGGAATCCCAGACTCAAAAGGTTATTACTACCTAATCTGGGCTTATCGCAAGTTATTACGCCTTTCATCGCCTCTGACTG
>NZ_JAUJED010000049.1:0-205 GCF_030442075.1 Vibrio sp. TMPB1044
TGTCATGCCAATGGCATTGCCCGGTAGCTAAGTTCGGAATCGATAACCGCTGAAAGCATCTAAGCGGGAAGCGAGCCTTGAGATGAGTTTTCCCTGGCGCTATAAGCGTCCTAAAGGGTTGTCGTAGACTACGACGTTGATAGGCAGGGTGTGTAAGTGCTGCGAGGCATTGAGCTAACCTGTACTAATTGCCCGTGAGGCTTAA
>NZ_JAUJED010000050.1:0-205 GCF_030442075.1 Vibrio sp. TMPB1044
TGTCATGCCAATGGCATTGCCCGGTAGCTAAGTTCGGAATCGATAACCGCTGAAAGCATCTAAGCGGGAAGCGAGCCTTGAGATGAGTTTTCCCTGGCACTATAAGTGTCCTAAAGGGTTGTCGTAGACTACGACGTTGATAGGCAGGGTGTGTAAGTGCTGCGAGGCATTGAGCTAACCTGTACTAATTGCCCGTGAGGCTTAA
>NZ_JAUJED010000051.1:0-17698 GCF_030442075.1 Vibrio sp. TMPB1044
CTTAGCTCAGCTGGATAGAGTACCTGGCTACGAACCAGGCGGTCGGAGGTTCGAATCCTCCAGAGCGCGCCACATTATTAAAAAAAGCCTCGTTTATACGAGGCTTTTTTTATGCCTGCCATATAAATGTTGATTAAATGTTAAATTTACTTAACATTTAACTTGTTGTATTTTAAGTACTTCTTGAATGCTTCTTTGTTATTCCACCTTTCTCATATCATTTCTCAGAAAAGCCCCGTTTAAGTCACAGTTTAAATATCTAAAAATGACTCATTTGACAGATTTATGTGATCTGATAGGCGAATAATTAACCTTATGTGTGCGTTATCCGTAACAGAACCTTAAACAAAATTGACAAACTTTTACCAATCGAGATAATCCATGGGTCGGGATCACTATTCGCTGAAATCCTGTACGTATGTCAGGATGACGAAGAAAGGAAGCAACATGACTAATATTGGAAGCCTGCTAGGAGATGCGGCGACTCTAATGATAACGGGGATGTCCGTTGTCTTTATTTTCCTAACTATTCTAGTTTACCTCGTTCGGTTGATGTCAAAACTGGTACCAGAAGAAGTACCAGAGCCGATCGCAGCACCTAAAAAAATTAAAAAATCACAATCAACCCCTTCAGCTGTTAGTCCACAGGTAGTGGCAGCAATTTCGGCCGCGGTTCATCAATACCGTGCGTCTACTGCTAAGTAGCATTTAAAGGATTAAAAAGGAGTTTATGAGCATGTCTAAACCACTAGCTATCACAGATGTGGTACTTCGTGACGCGCACCAGTCACTATTTGCTACTCGTATGCGTATCGAAGATATGCTGCCAATTGCGGCAGAACTGGATAAAGTCGGTTACTGGTCACTTGAGACCTGGGGCGGCGCGACGTTTGATTCGTGTATCCGTTTTCTTGGCGAGGATCCATGGGAGCGTTTGCGTGAGCTGAAAAAAGCGATGCCAAACACACCAATGCAGATGCTACTGCGTGGTCAAAACCTATTGGGCTACCGTCACTACGCGGATGATGTAGTAGAAAAATTTGTTGAACGTGCCCATAAAAACGGCATGGACGTATTCCGTATTTTTGATGCGATGAATGACGTACGTAACTTTGAGAAAGCGGTGAAAGCAACGATTGATGTTGGTGGTCACGCTCAAGGTACCTTGTCTTACACAACCAGTCCGGTTCACAACTCTGATACTTGGGTTGATCTGGCTAAGCGTCTAGAAGACCTAGGTTGTCATTCACTATGTATCAAAGATATGTCAGGTTTATTAAAGCCTTATGAAGCGGAAGAGTTAATTACACGCATCAAAGCATCGTGTGATGTTCCTCTAGCGCTACATAGCCACGCGACAACCGGTCTATCGACAGCAACAGCGGTTAAAGCGGTTGAGGCGGGTATCGATATTCTAGACACGGCGATCTCTTCAATGAGCTGTACTTACGGTCACACGCCAACTGAAACGGTTGTGGCTATGTTAGAAGGTACAGAGCGTGACACGAATCTTAAGCTTGACCAAATTGAACCTATCGCGTCTTACTTCCGCGATGTACGTAAAAAGTACGCAAAATGGGAAGGCCAGCTAAAAGGCGTCGATTCTCGTATCTTGATTGCTCAGGTTCCTGGCGGCATGTTGACTAACATGGAAGGTCAGCTGAAAGAACAAGGCGCAGCCGATCGTATGGACGAGGTTCTTGAAGAGATCCCACGCGTACGTAAAGAGCTTGGTTACATTCCTTTGGTAACACCAACTTCTCAAATTGTCGGTACTCAAGCGGTTATTAACGTACTAACGGGTGAGCGCTATAAGAGCATCACGAAAGAGACTGCAGGTCTGCTGAAAGGCGAATACGGCCAAGCACCTGCGGAAGTAGATGCTGAACTGCAAGCAAAAGTTCTGGATGGTGCAGAGCCAATTACTTGTCGCCCTGCTGATTTGCTTAAGTCAGAAATGGATACGCTAACGACGGATCTTTTAGAGAAAGCGAAATCAGAAGGCATTTCTCTAGCTGAAGATACCGTTGATGATGTACTGACTTACGCACTTTTCCCACAAGTAGGTCTTAAGTTCCTTAAGAACCGTCGTAACCCAGAAGCATTTGAACCAGCACCAACGGCAGAAGTTGCGACTCCAGTAGCTGCAGCTCCAGCGCCTGCTTCTGGTGGTATCGAAAGCTACAGCGTGAAGGTTGATGGTCAAGTTTACGATGTCGAGGTTGGCCCACAAGGTGAACTTACATCGGTAGCGCCATCTGCAAAACCTGCTCAAGCGGCTCAGGCTGCACCTGTAGCAGCTTCTGACGCTGAAGCGGTTCCTGCTCCATTGGCGGGTAACATCTTTAAAGTTAACGTTCAGGCGGGTGCTGAGGTTGCTGAAGGCGATGTTCTACTTATCCTAGAAGCGATGAAGATGGAAACGGAAGTTCGTGCTGCTCGTGGTGGTATCGTTCAAGAACTGAATGTTAAAGAAGGCGATGCAGTTACTGTAGGCGCTCCACTACTAAGCTTAGCGTAAGGGAGCACCATGGAAGGATTGATGACCTTATGGTCTGAAACAGGGATTGCGAACTTTGAGTTCGGCCAGATCTGTATGATGTTGGTTGGTTGCTTATTGTTGTTTTTGGCAATTCGCAAAGGATTTGAACCGTTACTTCTACTACCGATTGGTTTTGGTGCTGTATTAGCGAACATTCCAAATGCTGGGTTTACTGATCCAGGTGGTTTGCTTTACTACGTTTACTACATTGGTATTGAAACGGGTATTTTCCCACTGCTGATCTTTATGGGTGTTGGTGCGATGACGGACTTCGGTGCGTTGATTGCGAACCCTAAAACATTGTGGTTAGGGGCTGCGGCTCAGTTTGGTATCTTCGCGACGCTATTTGGTGCGATCTTGCTGAACTATGTTCCAGGAATGGAATTCTCGATGGCCGACGCTTCTTCCATTGCGATCATTGGTGGTGCCGATGGCCCAACCGCGATTTTCTTGGCGAGTAAGCTCTCTCCTGATCTTTTAGGTGCGATTGCAGTAGCGGCGTATAGCTATATGGCATTAGTTCCTATTATTCAGCCGCCAATCATGAAGGCGTTAACGTCTCCTGAAGAACGTAAGATCAAGATGGCTCAACTTCGTCACGTTAGCAAAGCAGAGAAGATTCTCTTCCCGCTTGCTGTACTACTGATGACGATTTTGTTCCTACCTTCAGCGACACCTCTAGTGGGTATGTTCTGTCTGGGTAACTTGATGCGTGAAGCGGGTGTGGTTGATCGCCTATCGAAAACAGCGCAAAACGAACTGATTAACGTTGTGACTATTTTCCTTGGCCTCGGTGTTGGTTCTAAGCTTCAAGCGGATACTTTCTTGAACTTAGAGACACTGGGTATTCTTGGCTTAGGTGCGGTCGCGTTCAGTATTGGTACAGCTGGTGGTGTATTGATGGCGAAGGTTCTAAACCGCTTCTCGAAAGAGGACATCAACCCATTGATTGGTGCAGCTGGCGTATCAGCGGTTCCAATGGCGGCACGTGTTGTGAACAAGGTAGGTCTTGAGGCAAATCCTCAGAACTTCTTGTTGATGCATGCGATGGGCCCGAACGTAGCAGGTGTACTTGGTAGTGCGGTTGCGGCGGGTATTCTATTAGCGCTAGTCGGTTAATGGATTACTGCTCATGTATCGTTACGTTAATTGGTCGTCAATTTACGAATGAGCGGTTAACTTAGCCTTATTAAATGGTTTATAGTCAAAGGGATGCTTTCGCATCCCTTTCTTTTTATTAATTAGGGTGCTTGCTCACTAGGGCTTTTATCAATCAAGGAAATGTGGAAATGGAAAATAAACAGATTGCGATTACTCAATTCGGCGGTGTCGAAAACCTTAGTATTCAAACCAGTGCGATTCCAGAGCCTAAGGCTGGAGAAGTGGTGGTTAAAGTTTCCTTTTCGGGCATTAATCCGATTGATGTGAAAACCCGTGCTGGCCTTGGTTGGGCAGCAGCACAAAACAAAGACAATCTACCTTGGGTGCCGGGATATGATATTTCGGGGCAAATTGTAACGCTAGGCGATCAGGCTGAACGTTTTACTGTTGGTGATAACGTGGCAGGGTTTATTGGTTTTCCACTGCAAGGTGGCGGTTATAGCCAATACGTATGTGTTCCAGAAGCGGCACTCAGCATGGTTCCTGATTCTGTCACCCTAGAAGCGGCAGCGGCATTACCACTTGCTAGTCAAACAGCAGCCCAAGCACTCAATAAAGCCGAAGTAAAAGAAGGCGATCGCGTGCTTATCTTAGCGGGCGCAGGCGGGGTTGGTCACCTTGCGGTTCAAATCGCAGTGGCAGCAAAAGCAGAGGTTTACACGACCTGCAGCGAAGCCAATCTCGACTATCTTGCAACGCTAGGCGCTCATGCTATCAACTATAAGTTTGCCCCAGCTTCAGAACGAGTTTCTGATGTTGATGTGTTGATTGATTTGGTCGGTGGCGATACCGCGCTTGATGCGTTGAAGTGCCTGAAAGACGGCGCGAGAGTCGTGACAGTACCAACTTTGTCTGCTGAGTTGATTTGTGAGAAAGCCACGCTCCTAGGTTTTACTGCATCAGGCATGTTGGTTGAACCAAACACTGAGCAAATGGACACCATGCTTTATATGGTGAGTGTTGGATTGCTTAAAACAGAAATTCAAGGTATCTACCAACTAGACGAAGCACAGTCGGCGCATCTGCAGGTTGAAACCGGACACACTAGAGGCAAGGTACTGCTTAAGATGCAAGAAGGTTGATATGCAGTGTTAGAATTCTTTAATTCCCTTTTTGAAAACATAGCGCTGTGGTTCTCTGACTCGGCGCTTTGGGTACTCTTCATCAGTGGCTTCTTGAGTGCCACGTTATTGCCCGGCGGCTCAGAAGCTAGCCTTGTTGCAGCATTGAGCCTAGATCAGTTTTCAACATCATCGATTATTCTGGTGGCGACACTTGGTAATACTTTAGGGGGCCTGACTAACTATTGGATTGGATTATGGTTGCCTAATCGAACTCAATCTGAAAAGCATGGTCATAAGGCTATGGCTTGGCTGAGTCGTTATGGCTACTGGACACTGTTATTCAGTTGGTTACCGATTATTGGTGACCCTTTGTGTCTGGCTGCGGGTTGGCTAAGAATGAAATTCATCCCTAGCGTTATTTTGATAGCGATTGGCAAAGCTGCTCGTTATAGCTTACTTGCTGCTATCTACTTCGGTTTTTTCTAAGGAGAACCAATGAAAAAGGTTTTACTTGGTACATTTTCTCTTATCGCCATTGCCGGCTGTTCTTACAATGTACCTAGCTCAACATCCTTCTTTTCCTCATTACCAGAAGGTGTCACTTTTTTAGAAGAGGTAAAGCTCTCTAAAGATAAAGTGGTGATTCCTTACACCAAATATCAGCTTGAAAACGGCCTGACAGTTATTCTTTCCCCTGATGATTCCGATCCATTGGTGCATGTTGATGTGACCTATCACGTAGGTTCAGCACGTGAAGAGATTGGTAAGTCGGGTTTTGCTCACTTCTTCGAGCATATGATGTTCCAGGGATCTGAGAACGTTGGTGACCAGCAGCACTTTAAGATCATCACTGAAGCGGGGGGGGCGTTAAATGGCACAACTAACCGTGACCGTACCAACTACTTTGAGACAGTTCCATCTAACCAACTAGAGAAAATGTTGTGGTTAGAATCAGACCGAATGGGTTTCTTATTGGATGCGGTTTCTCAGAAGAAATTCGAAGTTCAAAGAGGCACGGTTAAAAACGAACGTGCTCAAAGTTACGAAAACCGTCCTTATGGCTTGATGTGGGAACGCATGGGTGAAGCGCTTTACCCTGAAGGTCACCCTTATTCATGGCAACCTATCGGTTATGTGGAAGATCTAGACCGTGTTGATGTGAATGACCTTAAGGCGTTCTTCCTGCGCTGGTACGGCCCAAATAATGCGGTACTGACTATCGGTGGTGATATCGACGTTGATGACACGCTAGAGTGGGTGAACAAGTACTTTGGCCCTATCCCTCAAGGCCCAGAAGTTAAGGCGGCAGAGAAGCAACCTGCTGTGCTAACAGAAGATAAGTACATTACGTTAGAAGATAATATTCGTCAGCCGATGGTGCTTGTTGGTTGGCCAACAACGTATCGTGGTGAAGAGACACAAGCGTCACTGAATGCATTGTCTAATGTGTTGGGGTCAGGCACTAACAGCTACCTGTATCAAAACCTCGTAAAAACACAGAAAGCAGTCAGCGCAGGATCTTTCCATGATTGTGCTGAGCTCGCTTGTACCATGTATGTGTATGCGATGGGTAACTCAGGTGAAAAAGGCGATCTGACGGTTCTTAATAAAGAGCTGATGGATACTCTAGAGCAATTCTCGAAAGAGGGTGTTGAACAAGAACGTTTAGACCAGATCACAGGCATGGCAGAAGCGAATGCCGTTTTTGCATTGCAAAGCGTAAAAGGTAAGGTGTCGCAACTCGCGTCTAACCAAACCTTCTACGGTCAGCCAGATCGCATTGAATCGCAACTTGATCAAATCCGAGCTGTGACTCCTGAAAGCGTAAGCAAGGCATACCAAGATTTCATCGAAGGTAAGCACAAGGTGACCTTGAGTGTGGTGCCTAAGAAGCAACTCGATTTAGCGGTTCGTGAGGCGACCTTTACCACGCCGCCACGCACTTTGCCTGAATACAGCAAGGTGACAGAAGACCAACTGGATTTTAGAAAAGCACCGAACACCTTTGATCGCAGCGTGATGCCAGAAGTGAACTTTGGTGTTGAAGCTACGATGCCTGATTTGTACCGCATGCACTTTGCCAACGGCACGGATTTGATTGGAACTGTGACCAGCGAAACGCCGACAGTTCAGCTACAGATTCAACTTCCAGCCGGTGAGCGTTATGTTCGTAAAGGGCAAGAAGGCCTAGCGAATATAACCGCTTCGATGATGGAAGAAGGCTCGACAAAACGAACAGTTGAAGAGCTACAAGCGACGCTAGATAAGCTTGGCAGTAGCGTCAGCATTAGTGCGGGCAGTTACACCACGGATATTTCAGTCTCTACGCTAGAGAAAAACCTTCCTCAAACCTTAGCTATTGTACAAGAGGTTCTATTCGAGCCTAAGTTTGATGAGCAAGATTTCGAGCGTGTTAAGAAACAGATGCTAGAAGGGGTGGTATACCAGCATCAACAACCAAGCTGGATGGCATCTCAAGCAACCCGTGAAGTGCTGTTTGGCGATAGTATTTTTGCTCGTGCGAGTGATGGAACTAAAGAGTCTCTAGAATCGTTAACTCTGGGCGATGTAAAACAGTTTTACAGTCAACACTATACTCCGGAGGGAGCTAATATTGTTATTGTAGGGGACATCTCGAAGAAAGAGGTTGGAAAGCAGCTACAATTCTTTGAGCAATGGCAAGGCGAGGCGGCACCGCTGACACGCCCACAGATTGTCAAAGACCTGACTGAGCAGCGTTTGTATTTGGTTGATAAGCCAGGTGCGCCACAGAGTATCGTTCGTTTAGTTCGTAAAGGTCTGCCTTTTGATGCTACGGGTGAGCTGTATAAGAGCCAATTGGCTAACTTTAACCTAGCGGGTAACTTTAATAGCCGCATCAACCAGAACCTACGCGAAGACAAAGCATACACTTACGGTGCGAGTGGTTACTTTGCCAGTACTCGTGAAACGGGGGCAGTAGTATTTAGCGCACAGGTAAGAGCCAACGCGACAGTGCCATCGATTCAAGAGTTTATTAATGAACTGAATGAGTTTAGCCAAAGTGGATTAACTGACGAAGAGGTGAAATTTATGCGCCTTGCCGTCGGTCAACAAGATGCACTCAAATACGAAACGCCAAGTCAGAAAGCTGGGTTGTTAAGTAATATTGTTGCATTGAGCCTTGATGAAGATTACCTACAACAGCGTAATCAGATAGTTGAGACGGTCTCAAAAGAGACATTGAATGAACTATCGAAGAAATGGTTCGACCCGAATGATTATCAAATAATTGTGGTTGGTGATGCGGCTTCGCTTCGCCCGCAATTAGAAAAGTTAGATATTCCAATAGAAGAGCTTGAAATCATTCGTTAGAGTACACATTAAAGGGGGAGGGAAGAGACTCTACTTTTCTCCTCCAACCTAATTTATGATAGTTCTAATCAGAACGATATAAGATAAGTGAACTGAATTTTGACTGATTTTGCTGCGCGACTAAAGCAAGTTGCAACCAACCCTAAGACCTTCTCTCAATTTGGTCGTGGTGTTGAAAGGGAAACATTACGCTACACGGAAGATGGGCACCTTGCTACTGGGCCGCACCCTAAGGCTTTAGGATCTGCGTTGATGAACGAATGGGTAACGACCGATTTCTCTGAGTCGCTACTGGAATTTATCACGCCTGTTTCTAACGACGTTCCGACGCTTTTGAATCAGTTGTCTGATATACATCATTTCACGCAAACCAAGTTAGACGGCGAAAAACTATGGCCGCTCTCTATGCCTTGTTATGTTGGTAGTGAAGACTACATTCAGCTTGCGCAATACGGCACGTCTAACAACGGTAAGATGAAGACGCTATATCGTGAAGGCCTAAAGCGTCGTTACGGTAGTCTGATGCAGATTATTTCTGGTGTTCACTTCAACTTCTCTTTCCCAGAAAGCTTTTGGGATAGCCTATTTGGAGAACAAACAGAAGAAGCGCGTTGTGAAGCGAAGTCAGATGCTTACTTTGGTTTGATTCGTAACTACTATCGCTTTGGTTGGTTAATCCCATACTTCTTCGGTGCTTCACCTGCGTTATGTTCTTCTTTCATCAAAGGAAGAGAAACTAACCTGCCTTTTGAAAAGATTGGCGAGACACTGTACTTACCAAAAGCAACGGCACTGCGCCTAAGCGATCTTGGTTACACCAACAGTGCGCAAAGCGTATTGAAAATTGGCTTCAACAGCCTAGACCAATACCTTGAAGGTTTGAATCAAGCGATTCGTACACCATCAGAAGAATTCGCAGAGATTGGCACTAAGGTTGATGGTGAATACCGTCAGTTGAATAGCAACGTACTGCAAATTGAGAATGAGCTTTATGCTCCAATTCGTCCTAAGCGTGTAGCGAAAAATGGTGAGAAACCATCTGAAGCACTAGCACGTGCTGGTGTTGAGTACATCGAGGTTCGCTCTCTAGACGTAAACCCATTCAGCTCAATTGGTATCACGGAGCAACAAGTTCGCTTCTTAGATCTATTCCTAACGTGGAGTGTGCTAACTGACTCTGCTGAGATGGATAACTGTGAGCTTGAATGCTGGCGCGACAACTGGAACAAGGTGATCCTAGAAGGTCGTCAAGTCGGTCTAGAACTGCAAATTGGTTGTTACGGTGAGCGATTATCTCTGCAAGATTGGGCGAAGCGCGTGTTCAAAGATCTACGCTCAATTGCTGAGATGATGGATGCAGAACAAGGCGGTCGAGCTTACCAAGAAACCTGCGATACGCTTGAAGCTTGGATTGATAACCCAGAGCTAACCATTTCTGGCCAATTGCTAGAAGAGACTAAAAAGTTAGGTGGCTTAGGTAAAGTTGGCTGTGCGCTAGGTAAAACATACGCTCAACAGCACAAGGCACACCAATACAAAGTGTATTCAGCTGAGCTGATGGAAGCAGAGGTTCAACGCTCTGTGATTGCTCAGCAACAAAGTGAAGAAGCGAGCACTCAAGATTTTGACAGCTTCTTAGCGGATTATTTTTCGTATTTAAAAGCATAGCGAGACGTTGGTGGAAAGGAAGCAAGCCTTATTAGGTAAGCCTACTCGTGTGAGTAGTAAATGGTTACCTGTAGTCACTGTCGGTGTTGTCTCTAGCCTTTTGGTTGGTTGTGCAACACCACCGCCGAAACAGCAAGACAACCTATGTAGCATCTTCAGAGAGCATCCATCGTGGTACGAAGATGCCTTAGATATGCAAGAAGAGTGGGGCACACCCATCAACGTAGCGATGGCTTTTGTAAAACAAGAGAGTAGCTTTCGTCATGATGCGCGCCCACCAAAAGATTACATTCTTGGGTTTATTCCTTGGGGCCGCGTAAGCAGCGCTTATGGCTATGCTCAAGCTCAGGCCCCAGCTTGGGAAGATTTCCAAAAAGCGACCAACAATGGCGGTTCAAGAACCAACTTTGATGATGCATTGATGTTCATCGGTTGGTACACCAGTGAGACGCGTCGTCAGTTGGGTATTTCGCTGTGGGACCCATATAACCAGTACTTGGCTTACCATGAAGGTCGTGGTGGTTATAAGCGTAAATCGTATAATAGCAAACCATCTTTAATTAAGGTGGCTCGTAAAGTCGAACAGCAAGCAAAAGATTATGGCTGGCAACTGAAACAGTGCCGCAAAGAACTAGAAGACAATCGAAGTTGGTTTTTCTAAAGCCAACCGTCACGGAGAATAGCAATGCCTTTATTAGATAGTTTCACTGTTGATCACACACGCATGAACGCACCTGCAGTTCGTGTTGCTAAAACAATGCAAACCCCAAAAGGGGATACCATCACTGTGTTTGACCTGCGTTTTACTGCGCCAAACAAAGACATCTTATCTGAGAAAGGTATCCATACTCTAGAGCACCTATACGCTGGTTTCATGCGTAATCAATTGAACGGTTCAGATGTAGAGATCATCGATATCTCACCGATGGGCTGTCGCACTGGTTTCTATATGAGCCTGATTGGTACGCCTACAGAGCAACAAGTGGCTGACGGTTGGTTGGCCGCGATGAAAGACGTACTGAAAGTTGAGAGCCAGAATAAGATCCCTGAGCTGAACGAATACCAATGTGGTACCGCAGCAATGCACTCTTTGGATGAAGCGAAAGAGATCGCTAATGCGATCATCGCTGCAGGTATTTCTGTAAACAAGAATGATGAACTGGCACTGCCAGAGTCTATGCTGCAAGAGCTTAAAATCGACTAATCATTGTTAGCGGTGAGTTAGATATTAAAAGGCCCGGTTCAATGAACCGGGCCTTTTTTGTCAACGTATTTTAGGGCTAGGCTGTTGTCGCATGTGAGCTTGTGATTACTTAGCTATTCTAATAAGCCAATTTTATCCATTTACGATCTGCGGGAACACACGTACCAGTTTGATTCGGTTCTCTTCGAGCTCAACAATTTCCATTGGATGACTGGCAACCTGAACACTGAGGTGACTCTCTGGAATATCTTCAAGATGTTCTAGTATCAAACCATTCAGCGTTCTTGGGCCATCGGTAGGCAGTGCCCACTGTAAGCCTTTGTTGATGTCTCGGATATTGGCGCTGCCTTCAATCAAGAAGCTGCCATCGCTTTGCGGAGTAATTTCTTCAGATAAGCTTGGCGCAATTGAGGTGGTAAACTCACCTACGATCTCTTCTAGAATATCTTCAAGGGTAACCAAACCATTGATATCGCCATACTCATCAACTATCAAACCGATACGCTGTTTATTGCGCTGAAACTTAAGCAGTTGAATATTGAGTGGTGTTGCTTCAGGAATGAAGTAGATCTCATCCGCTGCACGCAACAGGGTCTCTTTATTGAATTCGTTCTTTTCAAGCATCAATCGGTAAGCTTCACGTAGCCTAAGCATACCAACTACTTCATCTATTTGGTCACGATACAGCACCACGCGGCCATGGGGCGAGTGAGTCAGTTGACGAACGATAGATTTCCAGTCGTCATTGATGTCGATACCAGTAATCTCATTACGCGGCACCATGATGTCGTTCACGGTGACATGTTCCAAATCCAGAATAGACACCAACATATCTTGGTGACGCTGAGGTATTAAGCTACCTGCTTCATTTACCACGGTTCTAAGCTCTTCTGAGCTCAAGTGGTCGGTCGCATCGTGACTGGCTTTAACACCTAAGATACGAATGAAGCCGTTGGTAATGAAGTTGACCAAGATCACCAATGGTGACAGCACCTTCATCAGTATCATCAAAAGGATGCTACTCGCGTAAGAGACACGTTCAGGAAATAGAGAAGCGATGGTTTTTGGTGTTACCTCGGCGAATACGAGGATCACTAGAGTCAGGGTACCAGTAGCGATAGCTACACCGATATCCCCGTAGATGCGCATACCAAGAATAGTAGCGATCGCAGATGCAAGAATGTTGACGAGATTGTTGCCGATGAGAATAAGGCCAATCAATCTGTCTGGGCGGTTCAGAAGTTTTTCTACGCGTTTGGCACCTTTATGACCCGTATTGGCCAAGTGCTTTAAACGGTAGCGGTTCAGGGACATCATGCCCGTTTCGGAACCAGAGAAATAACCAGAAATTACAATGAGACACGCGAGTAGCGCAAATAAGATACCCGTTGATATGTCGTCCAAAACTATTCTTTTCCTATTTGTGTATCTTGATTAATTTATGACCGAACATGGTCGAGATGTCAATTGAATGTATTGCACTCAATATTTTAAAGGCAAGGTATGTGAGACCTTGCCTTTATTTTACAGACTAGTTCAGGATGATTTCCTGAACGAAGCGGCTACCGAAGTAGGCTAATGTGAGCATGCTGGCGCCGGCTAGGGCGAACCAAGTGACTTTCTGTCCACGCCAACCTTTCTGATAATGACCCCATAGAAGGATGGAGTAGATAACCCAAGCGATAAAAGACAACACAGCCTTGTGTGCTTTACCTTGAGCAAACATATCTTGTACGAAAATGAGACCTGTCAACAAAGTACCCGTTAATAAGCCATTACCAATCAGAATGATCTTGAAAAGCTGTCTTTCTACCATCATTAAAGGAGGTAGGTTAGGGTTGATCACCAACGCTTTTTTCTTTTTAAGTTTGTGATCTAGCCACGCGAGCTGCAGAGCGTACAGTGCACCGATAGTTAGTGTCGCGTATGAGAATAGAGCCAAAGAGATATGAACGAGCAGTTTAGGGTCATTCTCTAGATGCTTGATGAAGGTGCTTGGAAGAAAAGTAGCAGCCATCAAGTTTAGTGCAGCGAAGCTATAAACGACGGGCAAGATAAACCACAAACGAGTTTTGAGCATAGCGCCGCTCATAACCACAGATATGATTAAGCTGATTAATGAAGCAACGTTCAAGATACTGAGGTTTTGGCCACTAGCATTAAAAATCAAATCGCCAAGCAACCAAGCATGGAAAGCTAGAGCAAGTAATGCGCTGATAAACACCGTTTTTACACGGATTCCTGTTTGGTGCACGAGACCTGGAATGATCGTGGAAATCGCCATTGTATAAAGAAAGGCTGCTGCGATCGCAATAAGACTGTCCATGGTATCCATTTAAATGATTACTAATTGGTGAATTATACCTCGCATCGCTCTTTGGGGCTATGGCGAACCTCATTCAATTCCAAGTGAATAATGTCTCACATCACAAGCACGGATGATTAAGGCTCTACAACGGGTATGACTCTAATCCGCGCTAATGTATACTCACAGTAATAGTCGCAGTTTTGAGCGAAGAGAAAACTATGTTTGATAATTTAACGGATCGTCTATCCAAAACGCTGAAGAACATCAGCGGTAAAGGTCGTCTGACCGAAGACAACATTAAAGAGACGCTGCGTGAAGTACGTATGGCGCTACTTGAAGCCGACGTTGCACTGCCAGTTGTCCGCGATTTTGTTAAGCGCGTAAAAGAAGGCGCTGTAGGTGTTGAGGTTTCTAAATCTCTAACGCCTGGTCAAGAATTTATTAAGATCGTTCAAGCTGAACTTGAAGCGGTGATGGGTGAGTCTAACGAGGCTCTTAACCTAGCAGCGCAGCCGCCAGCAGTTATCTTAATGGCGGGTCTACAAGGTGCGGGTAAAACTACATCGGTAGGTAAGCTATCTAAGCTTCTAACTGAGCGTGACAAGAAGAAAGTCTTGGTTGTGTCTGCCGACGTTTACCGTCCAGCGGCGATCAAACAGCTTGAAACGTTAGCAAGCGATGTTGGCGTAGACTTCTTCCCATCTTCAGCTGATCAAAAGCCTCTTGATATTGCAAACGCTGCAATCGATCACGCGAAGAAGAAATTCTACGACGTTCTACTTGTCGATACTGCCGGTCGTTTGGCTATCGATGAAGAGATGATGGGCGAGATCAAAGAGCTTCATACTGCAATTAATCCAGTAGAGACACTGTTCGTTGTTGATGCAATGACAGGTCAAGATGCTGCGAACACGGCAAAAGCTTTTGGTGATGCGCTACCACTAACCGGTGTTATCTTGACGAAAGTTGATGGTGATGCGCGTGGTGGTGCTGCTCTGTCTGTTCGTCATATCACAGGCAAACCGATTAAATTCTTAGGTGTTGGTGAAAAGACTGACGCACTAGAACCGTTCCACCCAGATCGTGTTGCTTCTCGTATCTTAGGTATGGGCGACGTACTGTCTCTTATTGAAGACCTACAAAAGAACGTTGATACCGAGAAAGCTGAGAAACTGGCTAAGAAGTTCAAAGAGAAGAAAGGCTTTGACCTTGAAGATTTCCGTGAACAGCTAGGTCAGATGCAAAACATGGGCGGCATGATGGGCATGATGGATAAGCTTCCAGGCATGTCTCAGCTACCAGATAACGTTAAAGATAAAGTTGATGACAAGATGTTCAAGCAGATGGAAGCGATCATCAACTCTATGACTATGAAAGAGCGTCAACGCCCTGATCTAATCAAAGGTTCACGCAAAAAGCGTATTGCCGCTGGTTCTGGTACACAGGTACAAGATGTAAACCGTATGCTTAAGCAGTTCACCCAAATGCAGAAGATGATGAAGAAGATGCAGAAAGGTGGCATGAAAGGCATGATGCGCAACATGCAAGGCATGATGGGCGGCGGTGGAGGTATGGGCGGAATGGGTGGTGGCTTTAACCCGTTTGGTCGATAATCTACAAATGTAAGCTTTAGCTACGTTACTTTTCATAGTGTTAGCCGTGTCACAGAAAGTGTACGGCAGCTATGTTGGTGAAAAAATAGCTAAAGCCCTTGCATTACACCGGAATAAGAGTAAAATTCCGGGGCTTTAATTTGGCACGAGACCCCAAGCTATTTACTTATACTTGGGGTTAATTATTTTATTAAGAAAGCAAAGAGGACGACATGGTAACCATTCGTTTGGCACGTCACGGTGCAAAGAAGCGCCCATTTTATCAAATCGTAGTTGCGGATAGCCGTAACGCTGCAACTGGCCGTTTCATCGAGAAAGTAGGTTTCTTTAACCCTACTGCTCAAGGTCAAGAAGAAGGTCTACGTCTAGACCTAGATCGTGTTAACCACTGGGTTGGTCAAGGCGCATCTCTATCTGATCGTGTAGCTAAGCTAGTTAAAGACGCTCAAAAAGCGGCTTAATTCTTTTTTAAAGAGAAATAGCTTATGTCGATGAAGGGTAAAGAAACTATGAGCGAGCAAAACAATAGAATTGTCATGGGTAAACTTGGGTCTACCTATGGTATTCGTGGCTGGCTTAAAGTGTTCTCCTACACAGACAATGCTGAAAGCATATTTGATTACAGCCCTTGGTATTTAAACCTAAAGGGCAAGTGGGTTGAGTACAAAGTTGAGAGCTGGAAACGTCATGGCCAAGGTTATGTATGTAAGCTAGCGGGATTAGATGTTCGTGAAGACGCGCAACTGATGACTAACTTTGAAATTGCTATTGACCCTGCTTCGTTACCTGAATTGTCAGAAGATGAATTCTACTGGCGCGAATTGTTCGGTATGCAAGTTTTTACCACTAAAGGTTACGACCTTGGTGAGGTCACTGACCTATTAGAAACTGGCTCGAACGATGTTCTAGTAATCAAAGCAAATCTTAAAGATGCTTTTGGCCAAAAGGAACGGTTAGTACCGTACCTTGAAGAGCAAGTGATCAAGAAAGTTGATCGCGAAGCTCGCCGGATCGAAGTTGACTGGGATCCTGGATTCTAACTCCAAATTACAGAGCGAGAGAACACATGTGGGTTGGCATTATTAGCCTTTTTCCTGAAATGTTCCGTTCTGTTACTGATTTTGGAGTAACAGGTCAAGCGGTTAAAAAAGGTCTTTTATCTATTGAGACATGGAATCCTCGTGATTTCACTCATGATAAACATCGCACTGTTGATGACAGACCTTACGGTGGTGGTCCTGGCATGTTAATGATGGTTCAGCCTTTGCGCGATGCTATCCAAACTGCCAAGCAAGCAGCACCGGGAAAGACGAAAGTAATCTATCTTTCACCTCAAGGTCGTAAACTCGACCAGAAAGGTGTTGAAGAGTTGGCAACAAACGAGAACTTGCTTCTTATTTGTGGCCGCTATGAAGGGGTAGATGAGCGCATTATTCAATCTGAAGTCGACGAAGAATGGTCGATTGGCGATTTTGTGATGACGGGTGGCGAACTGCCAGCCATGACGTTGATTGATTCAGTCTCTCGGTTTGTTCCGGGTGTACTTGGAGATTTCGCTTCAGCAGAAGAAGATTCTTTTGCAAATGGTTTGCTAGATTGTCCCCATTATACGCGCCCTGAGGTGCTAGACGATAAAGATGTGCCATCGGTACTCAAGTCTGGAAACCATAAGGACATTCGTCGCTGGCGATTAAAACAATCGTTGGGCCGAACTTGGCTAAGAAGACCAGAGCTCCTGGAAAACCTAGCTCTGACTGACGAACAGGAACAATTACTGGCTGAATTCATTAAAGAGCAACGCTCTTAACGAAAAGCAAGCAGTAACCTATTAAATTTAGTATCAGTTTATTCTAGGAATTTATACAAATGAGCAACATCATCAAGGCTCTTGAAGAAGAGCAACTAAAATCAGACCTTCCTAAATTCGCACCAGGTGACACTGTTGTAGTTCAGGTTAAGGTAAAAGAAGGTGACCGTGAGCGTCTACAGGCTTTCGAAGGCGTTGTAATCGCTATTCGTAACCGTGGTCTACACTCTGCATTCACAGTTCGTAAGATCTCGAACGGTGAAGGCGTAGAGCGTGCGTTCCAAACTCACTCTCCAATGGTTGATAGCATCGAAGTTAAACGCCGTGGTGCAGTACGTCGTGCCAAGTTGTACTACCTACGTGAGCGTTCTGGTAAGTCAGCTCGTATTAAAGAGAAGCTTACTAAGAAGTAATTCTTTTTGCATTCTATCGATAAAAGCGGAGCCATTTGGCTCCGCTTTTTTGTGCCTGCTAGTTAGAGCTTTGAAAGTAAGAGATCCCCAACTCTTTCGTTCCTCATTCTTGGGGATGACGACTGGAAAGTAGGCTTAAATGCAACCGTCATTCCCTAGACTGACGAAGGAGTAGGGAAACTCTTTTGGTAAACACCAAACTATCGGCAATAAAAAAGGATTGACGCAAACGCCAACCCTTTAATGATGTGACCCCATAAAAGTAGACACTTAATACAGAGCATTGAGTGTAATGAAAGTAAAATCACAAAGACAATATACAGACGAATTTAAACGAGAAGCTGTTCAGCGATCTCTCGATTCTTCTGACACCGTTAAGTCAGTAGCACTATCCTTAGCACTATCCTTAGGAATATCGCCGGTGCTACTTTCTAAATGGAGATGCCAAATGACGTCGAAGAAGACCAACTCCCTCCCAATACCTAACCACGGTCCCGAAACATCCGTTACACAACTGGAGAAAGAGATCCGTCAATTGAAAAAGAAGCTTGAGATGGCAGAGCT
>NZ_JAUJED010000005.1:0-198916 GCF_030442075.1 Vibrio sp. TMPB1044
TCGGTGAATAGCGCAGCTTGGTAGCGCATCTGGTTTGGGACCAGAGGGTCGGGGGTTCGAATCCCTCTTCACCGACCACCTTTAAGAAAGCTCATCAGAAATGATGAGCTTTTTTTTCATCTGTAGATCGCTAGATTGGAACCCAAGTGGGGTTCGCCTGATGTTCAAAGAATGTCTCTTCACTAATCACTTAAGAAGCTCCGTCAGAAATGACGGGGCTTTTTTACGTCTGGAATTTAGATAATTTGGTGCCAAGAGGGTCGCGGGCTGGTGCGCCAGCCCGGTAGATCGCCAGTCTGCAGGGAGCCCTGCCGCGCCAAACCCCTCTTCATCGACTCTTAAGAAGCCTTAGTCGAAAAACTGGTTTTTTACATCTGTTGTTTCAGTAACTCTCTACTTTGAATATTGGGATCTTACCTGCTGTTGCTTCCGTAAACCTCCCCCTTTATATGTAAGACAGATTCCTACCATTTTTCTTGATTATGGTGCTGATACAGAGCTACTTTCTTTATCAAACATGCAGTTTTATATCTAATTTTATATAAATAGTTAGTTCAATAATTCGACATACTAATGGGCTTGGTCTAAAGACTTTTATGAAAAGTGAAACCTGACCCTAAACCTGCTCACTAAGGCCTGAATTTGACAGCTTTCTGCGCATTTGCTCGTTCAAAAACGCCTCTGATTTGTTAAGCCTTTCATTTCTCTGGTTTGTATTTATCAAAATAATTCAAATGGTTATATGTATGGTTAATTTTCGTTTATCTAGTTGTTTTATTTGTTTAAATTAACAAAATTAGCGTTTGTTTCTATAGTGTTAATTGTTTTTTGGAATAATTATTTGTTTTCAGTGACTGGTAGTGAGATCTGCTTTGAAGCACAGTTTAAACTCTACAAGTAAGTGGTGGTAAGGAGTTTGTGAGTATTTCTTACCGATAATATAATGTTGATTTTTCTTACTATATGCTCTTTGAGTGAATAGTTATGTGGCACTTTTGCTTGCTAAGCGTTTAATGTCGACTTTTTATCCTATTTTTGTTGCTTTTCTGTGAATTATTTGCCAAATTGTCAACCGTATAAAATATCAGAACAATATTCTGGTAAGAATGGATTCAATTTTGCAGACAGGGCAGAAAGCTGCCAAAGCAGTAGAGGTCTGGTAATGTCACTTTTAGAAGTAAAAAATCTTCGTATCGAATACCCATCTCGTCATGGAGTTCACGCCGCAGTTAAATCACTTTCGTTCAACATTGAACGTGGTGAGATTGTTGGTGTTGTAGGCGAGTCTGGTGCAGGTAAATCAACAGTAGGTAATGCTGTGATCGATTTGCTGAGCCCTCCTGGCCGCATTGCTAGCGGCGAGGTATTTCTGGACGGCGAAAAAGTCTCTGGTTTATCTCCTGAACAGATGCGTTCTGTTCGCGGCTCAAAGATTGGTTTTATCTTCCAAGACCCAATGACTTCTCTTAACCCTCTATTCACAGTAGAACAGCAGTTAAAAGAGACGATTCATGCCAACATGAAGGTTTCGGATCAAGAAGCCTACCAGCGCTCATTAGACTTGATGAACCAAGTGGGTATCCCACAACCAGAAAACCGTTTAAAGCAGTACCCACACCAATTCTCTGGCGGTATGCGTCAGCGTGTGGTTATCGCGATCGCATTGGCTGGTGAACCTGACCTAATCATCGCAGATGAACCAACAACTGCACTGGATGTTTCTATCCAAGACCAGATCTTGGGTTTGATTCGCGACTTATGTATTAAGAAGAACGTAGGTTGTATGTTGGTCACACACGACATGGGTGTGGTATCTAATGTTACTGATCGTGTAGCCGTGATGTATCGTGGTGATTTGGTTGAGTTTGGCCCGACGGCGAAAGTCCTTGGTACTCCTGAACACCCATACACACACAGTCTTATCTCAGCGGTTCCACGTTCAGACCGTAAACTCGATCGTTTCCCTCTTGTGAGCTACATCGAAGAAGCGCACGAGATGGAACCTCTAGATGTGAAAAATCACTGGTTAGGTCAAAGCCAAGATCACCGTGATTACACTGGCCCATTGTTGAATGTTGAAAACGTGCACTTACGCTTTACTACCAAAGATTCTTTCTTTGAGAGTCGTCGTGAGTACGTTCAAGCATCAAACAACGTGAGCTTTGAAGTGCATGAAGGTGAGACGTTTGGCTTAGTAGGTGAATCAGGCTCAGGTAAATCAACTATTGCTCGTGTGATTGCTGGCTTGTATGCACCGAATTCAGGCAAGGTAACGTTTGAAGGCGTTGACCTTACTGGTCTGAAATCTGAAAAAGAACGTCGCCCTATGCGTCGTCAAATGCAGATGGTTTTCCAAAACCCTTACACATCAATGAACCCTCGAATGAAGATATTCGACATCATTGCTGAGCCTATCCGATTCCATAAACTTACGCGCAACGAGAATGAAACTCGTCAGATCGTGAACGACCTGCTAGAGCACGTTGGTTTAGGCGTAATGGCCGGGGTTAAGTACCCACACGAATTCTCAGGTGGCCAACGTCAGCGTATTTCTATCGCTCGCGCTTTGGCAACTCGCCCTCGTCTTTTGATTTGTGATGAACCTACCTCGGCACTGGATGTGTCGGTACAGGCTCAGATCCTTAACCTATTAAAAGACTTACAAGACGAGCTAAACCTAACCATGCTGTTCATCAGTCACGATTTACCGGTTATTCGCCAAATGTGTGATCGTGTTGGTGTGATGCAAATGGGAGAACTATTGGAAGTCGCGCCAACCGAGCAGCTATTCCAATCGCCTCAGCATGAATACAGCAAACACCTAATTTCTTTAATGCCTGAATTTACAGGTTTAAGAGAAGAAAAAGCAGTGGCACAAGCCGCGGTATAAAAATCAGCAGGCTGGAGTTTGGCTTGCTAAAAACAATAAACAGACGCAAATACAACAACTAGGGATCTGGATTCCCGCATGAAGGAGTTATGCAATGAAAACCATGAAAAGCAAATTAGCAGTAGCTTTAATGGCAGCTGGCCTAAGCTTTAGTGCAGCAGCAGCAGATATTACCGTTGGCTACGCAGCTGACCCTGTATCACTTGACCCGCACGAGCAGCTGTCTGGTGGCACACTGCAAATGTCTCACATGGTGTTTGACCCTCTAGTACGTTTCACAAAAGAGATGGATTTTGAAGGCCGCCTAGCATCTAGCTGGGAGCGTGTTGATGAAACGACTTTCCGCTTTAACCTACGTAAAGGTGTGAAATTCCACTCTGGTAACGAACTGACTGCTGATGATGTTGTGTGGACTTTTGAACGTCTACAAGCTTCTCCAGACTTTAAGTCTATCTTCACGCCATACGAAAAAATGGTAAAAGTGGATGACTACACAGTTGAGCTTGTTTCTAAAGCGGCTTACCCACTAGTACTACAAACAGCAACTTACATCTTCCCAATGGACAGCAAGTTCTACTCTGGCCAAACAGCAGAAGGTAAAGACAAGTCTGAGCTAGTTAAGCACGGTAACTCGTTTGCTTCGACTAACGTTTCAGGTACTGGTCCTTTCATCGTAACGCAGCGTGAGCAAGGCGTTAAAGTAACGTTCGAACGTTTCAACGATTACTGGGACACAGAAACTGAAGGCAACGTAGACAAGCTAACACTTGTACCAATCAAAGAAGACGCAACACGTGTTGCTGCACTTCTTTCTGGTGACGTAGATATGATTCACCCAGTAGCACCAAACGATCACAAGCGTGTTAAGAACGCTAAGAACATCGATCTGGTAACGCTACCTGGTACTCGTATCATCACGTTCCAAATGAACCAAAACAGCAACGAAGCTCTTAAAGATGTTCGCGTTCGTCAGGCGATTGTTCACGCAATCAACAACGAAGGTATCGTTAAGAAGATCATGAAAGGCTTCGCAACAGCTGCTGGTCAGCAAAGCCCAACAGGCTACGCGGGTCACAACGAAGAGCTAGTTCCTCGTTACGATCTTAAGAAAGCGAAAGAGCTGATGAAAGAAGCGGGCTACGAAGATGGCTTTACGCTAACTATGATGGCACCAAACAACCGTTACGTGAACGATGCGAAAGTAGCGCAAGCGTCTGCGGCAATGCTATCTAAGATTGGTATCAAAGTTGATCTCAAGACTATGCCTAAAGCACAGTACTGGCCTGAGTTTGACCTATGTTCTGCTGACATGATGATGATCGGCTGGCACTCAGATACTGAAGATTCAGCGAACTTCAACGAGTTCCTAACAATGACTCGTAACGAAGAGACTGGTCGTGGTCAATACAACTGTTCTGGTTACTCAAACCCAGAAATGGATGCGATTGTAGAAGCTTCTAACACTGAAACTGACCCAGTTAAACGTTCTAAGATGCTGAAAGGCGTTGAAGCAACACTATACAACGACGCTGCATTCGTGCCGCTACACTGGCAAAGTGAAGCGTGGGGCGCGAAGTCTAACGTAGGTGCTGCAGACATCGTAAACCCAATGGTTATGCCTTACTTCGGCGACCTAGTTGTAAAATAATCTAGCTTGCTAGAATCGAGAGCCTGAGCTTTCAGGCTCTCAAATTATTAAGAAATAGATTTAAGTTTAGGTATTTGGTCTTCCTTCAGTCTGGCTAAATACCTTTTTTAAGACTGAATTTTTGTTATCTAGTCGCGGATTTCGATTAGATAGTCATGGATAGATAAGGGGCAAGGAATGGTTACGTTTCTGGTCAAGCGCCTGTTTCAGGCACTGATAGTGATGTTTGTGATCAGTTTGGTGGCGTTTGCCATTCAGGATAACCTGGGCGACCCGTTGCGTGAGTTAGTCGGTCAATCTGTGTCAGAATCGGAGCGTCAAGCGCTGCGTGATGAACTCGGCTTAAATGATCCCTTCATTACAAAATACACTCGCTTTGTGGGCGCAGCTCTACAAGGTGATCTTGGTACTTCATATTTCTTTAAACGCCCTGCTGTGGACGTAATCTTAGATAAATTGGTCGCGACGCTTGAACTTGTGTTTGGCGCTTCTCTGATCATTGTTTGTCTGTCGATCCCACTCGGCGTTTATTCTGCAATACACCCAAAAAGTTTCTTCACTAAATTGGTGATGGCGGGCAGTAGTGTCGGCATCTCGGTACCTGTTTTCTTAACCGCAATCATGCTGATGTATGTGTTCTCGATTGAGTTAGGTTGGCTACCGTCATTCGGACGTGGTGATACCGCAAACTGGTTCGGCTGGGAATCTGGCTTCCTAACGCTAGATGGCCTTGCGCACTTAGTGCTGCCGAGTATTGCTCTAGCATCTATCATGCTGCCTCTGTTCATTCGTCTAGTACGCTCTGAAATGCTCGAGGTTCTTAGTTCTGAATACATCAAGTTTGGTAAAGCAAAAGGCCTAGCGCTGAACAAGATTTACTACCAACACGCTCTGAAGAACACAATGCTACCTGTACTAACGGTTGGTGGTGTTCAAATTGGTACAATGGTGGCTTACACCATTCTTACGGAAACTGTATTCCAGTGGCCGGGTACCGGCTTTCTATTCCTTGAAGCGATTAACCGAGTGGATACTCCACTGATTACCGCATACGTTATCTTCGTTGGTCTGATCTTCGTAGTAACGAACACCATTGTTGACCTGCTGTACGGCATCATTAACCCAACAGTGAACATTACAGGGAAAGGAGCATAATCATGGAACAAACAACAACAGCTCCATCTCGCTGGGAGCGATTTAAGCAGTCAGACATTCTGTACTACTTCTTACGCGATAAAGTGGCAATGGTCAGCTTTGCGATCTTTGCAGCCTTCCTAGTGATGGCATTAGCGGCACCGATCTTAGCGCCAACAGACCCGTATGACGTGACGTCTATCGACATCATGGATTCTGAGTTGCCACCATCTTGGATGGAAGACGGAGAAGAACGTTTCCTACTGGGTACTGATGAGCAAGGTCGTGACATCTTATCTACGATGCTTTACGGCTCGCGTCTGTCACTGACGATTGGTTTCCTCGCGGTAGGTCTTCAGCTGACTCTTGGTATTATTATTGGTCTGTCTGCGGGTTACTTCGGTGGTCGTATTGATAGCTTCCTGATGCGTTTTGCCGATGTTCAGCTTTCGTTCTCAACCATGATGGTTGCGATCATTGTCTCGGCCATCTTTAAGGCGAGTTTCGGTAGTGACTTCTACGCGCAATATGCCGTTGTTATGCTGGTGGTGATTATTGGTATTGCTGAATGGCCGCAGTATGCTCGTACTATTCGTGCATCGGTATTGGCAGAAAAGAAGAAAGAGTACGTAGAAGCGGCACGTGTGATGGGCTTTAGAGCGCCTCGTATCATGTTCCGTCATATTCTGCCTAACTGTTTATCACCGATTTTGGTTATCTCTACGGTACAGGTGGCAAATGCCATCATGTCAGAAGCGGCACTTTCTTTCCTAGGTTTGGGTCTTCCGGTAGACCAACCGTCACTCGGCGCCCTCATCAGTACTGGTTTTAACTACATTTTCTCAGGAGCATGGTGGATCACAGCATTCCCAGGAGTGCTTTTGGTAACATTGGTTCTAGTTATTAACCTATTAGGCGACTGGTTACGCGACGTGTTTAACCCGAAAATTTATAAAGGGTGATAGCTCGGTTTGATTTTTAGTAAAAAAAGTCACTAAACTAAGAGCCGTAAGCAATTACGGCTCTTTTTTTGCTTAATGGATCTGGAACTTAGTATCATTGATAGTGTCAATAATACTTAAAATGGAATTCATGTTTTATCGACATAGATTCGGTAATAATTAGCCCGTAAGGGTTTAAGTGGTGGTTATGAAATTGACAATGAATGCTGTATGTCGTGCTGTGACGAGAAATTATCGTATGGGGCTTATCGCTGCATCTCTTTTGGTATCGAGCCAAGTGAATGCAGAGTCGGTTCTATGTGATGCAACTCAGGCAAGCACCAACCAATTACCACAGCTAGAGCAATCATGTCCGATCGGTAAGGGTGTTTGGGGGAGCAAGGCGCCTAAACGTCATTCAGATAACGAGCTGTTTTGGGTTCAATGTGGCTTGCTGAATAAGCCTTTGTCACTGAACCGAGCAAAGCCCCTATATGAGAAGATCTCGACCAATGTATGGATGAAGCCGGAAGGCGGAGACTATCGTTGTTTAATTGGCCCTTATTCTACCTTCTCTGATGCAAGAAAAGACCTAGCTCAGGTCCGTAAAGTGTCTGGATACAGTGAAGCCTTCATTCGTATGGTTGATAAGTCTCAGACCTCGTCACAGCCTATTGTTGCAAAACCGGCAGAGCCAAAAATGGTTAAGCCTAAGGCTCCTGGAAAACCAAAACCAACAGCAAAACCTGTGGCCGCTAAGCAAGCGGCCGCGGTAACGAGTGCTGCTGCTATTCAGACGCTACCAAGCGGTAATACGCGCTCAGATGGTGATCTAGAAATCGAGATTCGCGTGACAGCAGACGTTGCGGGTAACCAATATGCGATTCCTTACCTTCTTGATCACCAACAGCAGTTTTACATGGAACAAGGCAAGCCTTGGAGTCGCCTAGATTACGATAGCGCTGAATTAGTGTGTAATCAGGTCAACATGAAGCTGATGAGTGAAAAGCAATGGCAAAGCATCTTGAGCTCAAAGGTTATGGAAAAACAGAACTGGCCAATGCACCTCCCTTATTGGGGCGCAGATAAGAAAGGCCTGTTTACCAACGGTAACGTTAACCAATTGAAAGGCTCTTCATTGCTCAATGTGATGTGCGTTAAGTAACGACGACCGTTGTTATACCAAATAAGCCTCAGCCATTGCTGGGGCTTTGTTGTTTATACATTCTTCTTTTTCAACATCGGTTCGACTTTCAGATACTCGTTCTTCAAGACGAATTTGATTAAAAATAGCTAAAAATTGTTCAAATAGCACGGTTGATGCGTAGAAAACCATAACTCAAGCAATAAGGTGACTGAGATTATGAGTTTAAAAAAACGATTAGAAGACGTGGCTCCACGCTTTGAAGCCGGAGGGAAGTACGAAAAGCTTTATCCTGTATACGAGGCTTTCGCGACGATATTTTATACGCCTGGTAACGTAAACCAAGGCTTGACCCATGTTCGAGATAGCATCGATCTCAAACGAATCATGATTCTGGTGTGGCTGGCAACTTTTCCTGCAATGTTCTGGGGTATGTACAACGTAGGTCATCAAGCCGTGATGGGTTTGACAGCTACCTATTCTGGCGCTGAGCTTGCCTCCATCATCGACAGCAGTTGGCGCTTGTCGTGGGCATTTGGTGATGCACAGTCACTGATGGCAAGTGGTTGGGTAAGTCAGGTGTTGCTTGGTGCACTCTATTTCCTACCCGTTTATGCCACGGTGTTTGTGGTAGGTGGCTTCTGGGAGGTACTGTTTGCTGTCGTTCGCAAGCACGAAGTTAATGAAGGCTTCTTTGTTAGCTCGGTGCTGTTTGCACTGATTCTTCCACCAACCATTCCGTTATGGCAAGCAGCTCTAGGTATCACCTTTGGTATCGTTGTCGCCAAAGAGCTGTTCGGTGGTACAGGACGAAACTTCCTCAACCCTGCACTCGCAGGCCGCGCGTTTCTCTATTTCGCGTATCCAGCCAACATGTCGGGTGGCTTAGTATGGGTTGCCGCTGACGGTTATTCAGGAGCGACTCCACTGAGTCAATGGTATGAGGGGGGCAGTACCTCTCTGATTAACAATATGACTGGCGAGACAATAACGTGGATGGACGCGTATATCGGCAATATACCCGGCTCGATGGGTGAGGTTTCTTCATTGCTTATCATGTTGACGGGGCTGATTCTGATTGTCATGAAAATTGCCTCTTGGCGCATTGTCGCCGGTGTGATTATTGGCCTCGTCGTGACTTCAAGTTTGATGAACTGGATTGGCTCTGATACC
This sequence comes from Vibrio sp. TMPB1044, assembly GCF_030442075.1. NCBI lineage: Bacteria > Pseudomonadati > Pseudomonadota > Gammaproteobacteria > Vibrionales > Vibrionaceae > Vibrio > Vibrio sp. TMPB1044. The sequence goes on from NZ_JAUJED010000005.1 coordinate 8,931, forward strand.
AACTCGATGTTCTCGATGCCGTTCTACTGGCACTTTGTGTTGGGCGGTGTTGCGTTTGGTACCTTCTTCATGGCGACCGACCCAGTTTCTGCCGCTTTTACCAACCAGAGTAAGTGGGCTTACGGGATCTTGATTGGTGTAATGACGGTCGGCATCCGAGTGCTCAACCCTGCTTATCCAGAAGGCATCATGCTCGCTATCTTGTTTGCTAACCTGTTTGCTCCATTGTTCGACTTTATTGTGAAAGAGCAAAACATCAAACGCAGACAAAAACGTACAGCACGATAAGAAATAAAACCCCAACGAAAAAGGCTTGCAGATGTGCAAGCCTTTCAATTTTTATCGCGATTGCTTTGAAGTTGATTTAACTCCACTTCAAATCAATCTCGAATGGTTGGGTGTTACCACAATGCTCACCACACATCTCGTCGTAGGCACTGTTATGAATAAGCGTGGCCGACGCTACGCCTTGGTCACTAAAGTGGTCGCGCGCTTGGTTAACACTCAAAAACTTCATTGGGTGCTGGTGGTCGTCTTTGATTAACTGTTTTTGCTCGCCAATGATTTGGTAAGCTAAGTAGATCCCGCCTTCAAATGATTCAATTAGTAGATTCATCACAAACTCCATTGCTGTTCTAGGTAGGTGGATATTTGTGTTACGTCGAATCGGTAACTAAGGTTCAGAGCGGATATAAAAAAAGCAGGCACGAGGCCTGCTTCTAAAGAGTGATCAACTAAGACGTTGATTATCTCATGGTAACAAACTCTTCTGAGCCTGTAGGGTGGATTGCCACAACAGAATCGAAGTCTGCTTTGGTTGCGCCCATCTTCATTGCAACGCCGAAGCCTTGAATCATCTCATCAACAGTGAAGCCGATGCCGTGTAGGCCGACTACTGTCTCTTCTTCGCCAGCACATACTAGCTTCATCTTACAAGGTTGACGGTGCTTGGTTACTGCTGTGTACATCGCAGTGAAGCCAGATGTGTAAACCTTAATGTTGTCTTTGCCGTACTTCTCTTCGGCTTCTTGAGTCGTTAGACCAATAGTGCCGATAGGTGGGTGGCTGAATACAACAGTAGGTACTAGGTTGTAGTCCATTTTCGCGTTAGTTTGACCGTTGAATAGACGCTCAGAAAGCTGGCGACCTGCTTTAACTGCTACAGGTGTTAGCTCGATACCGCCTTCCATGATGTCGCCAACACAGTAGATGCCAGGAACGTTAGTCGCTTGGAACTCGTCTACTTTAATGTAGCCACGGTCGTTGGTTGCAACGCCAGTTGATGCTAGGTTGATAGCGTCAGTCGCTGGGTGGCGGCCGATAGCCCAGATTAGGTGGTCAACGTTTTGAGTGTTGCCGTTCTCAAGGTGCAGAGTCAGCGTGCCATCTGCTTCTTTCACTACTTCTTTAGGAACAGAGTGTGTATGCAGTGTTGGGCCTTCCGCTTCCATTACTTCAACCAATGTTTCGATGATCATTGGGTCGAAGCTGCGAAGTGGTGACTCTTTACGGCAGAACAGGTGTGTTTCTGTTCCAAGTGCGCTTAGAACGCCTGCGATCTCAACTGCGATGTAACCCGCGCCGATAACAGCAACGCGTTTTGGTTGCTCCATTAGCTCGAAGAAGCCATTTGAGTCGATGCCGTATTCTGCACCCGGGATGTTTGGAATCGTTGGACGACCACCTACCGCGATCAGGATGTGATCAGCTGTGTAGTGTTCACCGTTTACTTCAACCGTCTTTTCGTCAACGAACTTAGCAAAACCTTTGATTACGTTTACTTTGTTGTTACCAAGTACGCGATCGTAAGATTGGTGGATACGACCAATGTACGCTTGGCGGTTTTCAATTAGCTTGCTCCAGTTGAAGCTTTTTACTTCAACGTCGAAGCCGTAGTCTTCAGAGTATAGGTTGATAGCTTCAGCGACTTGAGCGCCGTGCCACATTACCTTTTTAGGAACACAACCAACGTTTACACAAGTACCACCAAGGTCTTGAGCTTCGATAAGTGCAACTTTTGCACCGTGCATTGCCGCGCGGTTTGCTGATGCGATGCCGCCTGAACCGCCACCGATACAGATGTAATCAAAATGAGTCGCCATTACTTTCTCCATTTATTGAAGGTTGTAGTCACAGTGAGCACACTGGATACCTACGTCCTATAGATTCTAAAATTGTCTAATTATTATATTGAGGGCAGATTGGTTGAACTCAATCTCCCTGCTTGAAATTTATTCGTCCACATCACAGTCTGTTGAAGATTCTTCAGTCTATGATGTGGATTCGAGATTACTCGGGTACGATCCACTCTACTTTGAAGTGACCGGTTGCCGGTGCAATTGCTTCCTTCAAGAATGGAAGAATCTCGTTCATTTGGCTTTCTAGCTTCCAAGGCGGGTTGATAACAATCATGCCTGATGCTGTCATGCCGCGCTCGTTGGTGTCTGGTGATACGCCAAGTTCGATTTGTAGAATCTTGTTGATGCCTAAGCCTTCAAGACCTTCGATCATATCTTCGATGTCACAACGATTTACCACTGGGTACCAAATAGCGTAGATACCGGTCGCCCAGCGCTTATGGCTTTGAGCAATGGCTGTCACGACATCACGGTACTCTTTTGCAAGCTCGTACGGTGGATCGATCAGCACTAAGCCGCGGCGCTCTTTTGGCGGCAGGCTTGCTTTTAGACGCTTAAAGCCATCTTCTTTGTAGATAGACACTTGACGATCGCGGTGGAACTCTTGCTCAAGCAGTGGGTGGTCCGCTGGGTGAAGCTCGGTCAATACCATACGGTCCTGGTCACGTAGGTGGGCGCGAGCAACACGCGGTGAACCTGGGTAGTAGCGCAGCTTGTCGCCGTTGTTTAGCGTTGAGATAGACTCAAGGTAGCTTTGAATGTCTTCAGGAAGATTTTGCTGTTCCCAGACGCGAGCGATACCTTGCTTGTATTCGCCAGTTTTTTCAGACCATTCATGCGTTAAGTCGTAACGACCTACACCAGAGTGAGTGTCATGGTAAACAAAAGGCTTATCCTTCTGTTTCAAAGAATTAAGAATAAGGCTCTGTACGATATGCTTTACTACGTCGGCATGGTTGCCCGCGTGGAAGCTGTGGCGATAACTTAACAAATTAAACTCTCGTAACACTCTCGATTTAGAGTGTGGTTAGTGTAGGTGGGGTTAATCTGACTATTATAACCCCCAATGGGCCATAAATTCTCGAACAATTCAGGAACAGTCGCTAGCAATATGCAGTTAGTTATTGGTTCTACTATTGAAATTTGCCTTGTTGGGCACTATTTAATAACTATTCGCAGGTGATTTTTTAGGGCGAACTTTAGCCTGGTGACTGTAAGACGACCTCATTACAAAAAAGACGAAAGTCTCTAAAGCCAAAGGAATGTTTATATGTCTAATCCGCTATTAACCTTCACGGACTTACCTCCGTTTTCACAGATCAAGCCTGAGCACGTAAAGCCAGCGGTTGAGCAAGTGATTGAAGCGTGTCGCAACAAGATTGAACAAGTACTTGAAGGTAATACTTCACCAAGCTGGGACAACCTCGTTGCTCCGATTGAAGAAGTGGATGATCGTTTAGGCCGTGTTTGGTCACCAGTAAGTCACATGAACTCAGTTGTGAACAGCGACGAGTTGCGTGAAGCGTATGAGAGCTGTTTACCTTTGCTGTCTGAGTACGGCACGTGGGTTGGTCAACACAAAGGCCTGTTTGAAGCGTACAAAGCGATCAAGGCGAGTGAAGCATTCTCTGGATTAAATCGAGCTCAACAAAAAACCATTACTGACGCACTACGTGACTTCGAACTATCAGGTATTGGCTTGCCAGCTGACGAGCAGCACCGTTATGGCGAGATCAGCAAGCGCCAGTCTGAGCTAGGCTCTCAATTCTCAAACAACGTACTTGATGCGACCATGGGTTGGAGCAAGCAGATCACAGACGTCGCTGAATTAGCGGGTATGCCTGAATCAGCACTGGCGGCAGCACAAGCGGCGGCCGAGTCTAAAGAGCAAGAAGGTTACCTACTGACTCTAGATATCCCATCATACCTACCTGTGATGACTTACTGTGATAACCAAGAGCTACGTAAAGAGTTGTACGAAGCTTACGTAACACGCGCTTCGGATCGTGGTCCAAATGCTGGTAAGTGGGACAACACAGAGATCATCACCGAGCAGCTTAAACTGCGTCACGAGATCGCTCGTATGCTGGGTTTTAGTACTTACAGCGAGAAATCACTGTCGACTAAAATGGCTGAAACGCCAGATCAGGTTCTTGGCTTCTTAAATGATTTAGCTGTGAAAGCAAAACCACAAGGTGAACGCGAAGTAGAAGAGCTGCGTCAGTTTGCTGAGAAAGAGTTTGGTGTCTCTGAGCTAAATCTGTGGGACATCGCTTACTACAGCGAGAAACAGAAGCAGAACCTATTCGAGATCTCTGATGAAGAGCTTCGCCCATACTTCCCTGAATCGAACGTGGTTTCAGGTCTGTTTGAGGTATTGAACCGTGTGTTTGGTATGTCGGTAACAGAGCGTGAAGGCGTCGACACATGGCATGAGTCAGTGCGCTTCTTTGATATCTTTGATGCGACAGGAGCACTGCGCGGTAGCTTCTACCTAGATTTGTACGCACGTGAACACAAACGTGGCGGAGCGTGGATGGATGACTGTCGTGGTCGTCGTATTACCGAGTCTGGCGAGCTACAAACACCTGTCGCTTACCTAACGTGTAACTTCAATAAACCTGTTGGTGATAAGCCAGCACTATTTACTCACGATGAAGTAGTGACTTTGTTCCACGAGTTTGGCCACGGTATCCACCACATGCTAACGCAAGTTGAAGCGGGTGCTGTGGCAGGTATCAACGGTGTGCCTTGGGATGCCGTTGAGCTACCAAGTCAGTTCTTAGAGAACTGGTGTTGGGAAGAAGAAGCGCTGTCGTTTATCTCTGGTCACTTCGAAACGGGTGAAGCCTTACCAAAAGAGATGCTAGAGAAGATGCTTGCGGCGAAGAACTTCCAATCAGCGATGTTTATCCTGCGTCAGCTAGAGCTTGGCCTGTTCGATTTCACGCTACACACAGAATACGATCCAGAAGTTGGTGCTCGCGTACTAGAAACGCTAGCCGACGTAAAATCTAAGGTATCGGTACTGCCAAGCCTTGATTGGAACCGCTTCTCACACAGCTTTGGCCACATCTTTGCTGGTGGTTACAGTGCAGGTTACTACAGCTACCTATGGGCAGAAGTCTTATCTGCAGATGCGTTCTCGGCATTTGAAGAAGAGGGTATCTTCAACACTGAAACCGGTAACCGCTTCCTGAACAACATCCTTGAGATGGGTGGCAGTGAAGAGCCGATGGAGCTGTTCAAACGCTTCCGTGGTCGTGAGCCACAAATCGATGCAATGCTTCGTCATGCGGGTATCAGCGCGTAATATTGTGCTGGTTAGTATGTAAAAAGAGCCTCTTAGTGAGGCTCTTTTTGTATTTATTTATCAATCGATTATGGATTCACATTGCGATTGATTGGGTTTTGCAATGAAATCAATGTCTCAGTCGATTGAACCTCGTCGATCGCCTGCAATTTATCAATCAACACGAACTGCAATTCTTCTATCGATTTACACATCAGCTTAACGAAAATATTGTAGGCACCAGTGGTGTAGTAGGCTTCAACCACTTCATCTAGGGCATTCAGCTTGGCGATTGCCGAGTGGTAATCTTTGGCTGCATTAAGGTTGATGCCGATAAAGCAACATACGTCGTAACCTAGCTTTTTCGTGTTTACCACAACCTCGGTACGCTCAATAATGTCGGCCGATCTCATTTTCTCGATACGGACGTGAATAGTCGCAGGGCTTACGTCAAACTGCTTTGCCATCTCTGCGTAAGGTGTACGAGCATCTTCCATTAAGGTTTTCAGAATGGCACGGTCTAGGTCATCGAGACGAGCGGTGGTTGTGGACATGCGTAACCCTTAGATTTAATGAAAATATATCGGCTAGAGTACATATCATAGCCAAGGGTGATAATATTAGCAGCAACAATGATGTTAGGGTGAATTCAGTGCGATTTTGGGTGTTATTTATTGCGATGTGTTGGAGCGCATTTGCTTCGGCGCAGACAAAAGATGTATTGGTGATCCACTCCTACCATCAAGGTTTTTTCTGGACGGATGATTTCCATAAAGGATTGTCCGAAGAACTCGATCGCGACGGGTTGTCTTACCGTGTCGTTTATCTCGATAGTAAACGTACCCAAAACCAAGAATACCTAGAGCGTGTGTATCAGCTTTATCACACCAAGCTACAGCATGAAGAATTTGCAGCAATTGTCGTTAGTGACAATAATGCGCTCAACCTAATGAAGCGCCTTGCGCCCGATCTTAAAGGTACCCCTGTCATCTTTGGTGGCATCAATAATTTCTCGCCTGAAATGATCGAAGGTTTGAACGCAACGGGCATCACCGAAGATATCGACTTAGTGGGCAATATCGAGCTGGTTAAACGCCTTCAATCGACCGTAAAGAAGATCTACATTGTTACCGATCACTCGGTCACGGGTGAGGCGATTCGTTCTCAAATCGATCTTTTCATCAAAACCCATCCGGATTTTTCTGAGCTCGTTGAACACTATGTGCCGGATTCCTACCAAGAGTTAATGGAATTTTCTCAACGTGCCGACCTAGGCAAGAGCTTGCTGTTTTGGGCGTATTACCGTGATGCGCAAGGCAGAGTGAGCAGCGATGAAGACTGGCGACAGCTGAACATCAAAACTCAAATGCCACTGTATATGGTGCACGATTTGGGGCTTGGCTTTGGTGCGATTGGTGGTGTGATTCAAAGTGGTGAAACGCAAGGTCGAGACACTGGGCGAGTGCTACTGAATGTGCTCGCTAATCCGGATCAACCGCTGCCCCAAGTGGTTGCTGGCGCGCCAGAAATCAAACTCGATTACCAACAAATCTCACGTTGGGATCTGGGTGCAGAGAATGAAGCCTCGGTGACCTTCCTCAACAAGCCTAAGTCATTTTTAGTACGCTACCGCGATGAAATTCGCACCATAGGTTTGCTGTTTTTGGTTATGTCGTGTGTCATCGCGACCTTGGTGTATTACCTTAATCGCCTTAAAAAAAGTGAACGTGCCAGCCGACAAAGCCAGCTGCTACTGGAATCGATATTCGACCAAAGCCTGCAGTTCATGGGCATTATTGATAAGGGCGGTGTGTTGTTGTCGAGTAACAGCAAGCTACATGAGCTGCTTTATAATCAAGGCTATAAATTGGGAACGCCGCTTCAACAACATCAACACTGGGAAGATTCCGCACGAGAAGTGCTAACCGAATATTTCATCGCAAAAAATGAGCACCCAGCCTTACGATTTGAAGCCGAGGTGTGGTGTCGGGATCGCGGTGCGATGGTGTTGGATATTTCATTGAAGCCGATGCCTGGTAGTGAAGAGGAAGACATTCAGTTCCTATTTGAGGCGCGCGACGTGACTTCGCGTAAACTTGCTGAGAATAAACTGTTCCAACGTGAAGCGAACTTGAAGCTGTATTACGACAAACAGCCTGTGATGATGATTACGCTCGATGGCAATAATCGCATTCAACAAGTGAACCAATTTGCCGAGGAGCTTTTGGGTTATCCACTAGATCAGCTATTAGGGCATCGTCCTAGAGAGTTCTATGTTGATGAGAATGCGATGATTCCTCGCCATATCTTGTTGCAACCACAGCATAAAATTCGTGGTGTGTGGCGTCGTGATATCGAATATCGCCATGCCGACGGTAGCAAGATCTGGATTCGTGAAAATATCCGCCCGTTGGTCGAGTCTGATCAGCTGTTGATTGTGGGTGAAGACATCACCGAGACGCACGAGCTTTCTGAAAAGCTAGAGTATCAAGCTCGCTATGACCTGCTGACTGACACCTTCAACCGTAACCACTTTGAGCAAGAGCTACAGAAGGCACTCAAAGAAGTTGAGAGCCACATGCGAACCCACGCAATGCTGTTCTTAGACCTAGACCAACTGAAAGTACTGAACGATACCGCAGGGCATGAAGCGGGCGATGCCGCGATCTTGTTTAGTGCGCAGTTATTGGAAGAGGTACTGCCATATAATGCTGTGTTGGCACGAATGGGTGGTGATGAGTTTGCGGTATTAATCAAAGACTGCACTGAGCGCGATGCGGTTAATGTATGTCGCAGTATTATCTCGATGATGAGCGACAATCCATTCCTGTGGGATGATATTCGTCTCAACCTGACCTGTTCTATTGGCATTCGATTGATTGACCATACTGCCGCTTCACCGCAGATGGTGCATGCTCAGGCGGATGCGGCTTGTCATGCCGCTAAAGAAGAAGGCCGTAACCGTTACAACCTTTACCATCAAGATGATGAAGACCTGCGTCGTCGTCATCTTGAGATGGAGAGCGTCAACCTAGTGCATGAGGCTTTGGCTAACGATCGCTTAGAGTTGTTTGCTCAGCGTATTCTTGGCCTAAATAAAAACAGCGATAAAATGCACTTCGAGGTTTTGGTACGCATCAAGAACATCAAAGGGGAATACATCTCCCCGGGGATCTTCATGCCAGCCTCAGAGCGTTATAACATCGCGCATTTGATTGACCGACAAGTCGTTAGTCAAACCTTGAGTTGGTTGGAGCAACGTCCAGAGATAATTGAAGAACTAGGGATGTGTTCAATCAACCTTTCCGGCCACTCGATGGGTAATCGTGAATTTGTAGAGTTCTTGATAGAGAGCTTAAGAGATTCATCTATACCGTGTCATAAGATTTGTTTGGAGATCACCGAAACAGCGGCTATGAGTAACATGAAGCAGGCGATCAAATTCTTCACTCGAATCAAAGAGCTCGGCTGCATGATTGCACTGGATGACTTTGGCTCAGGGCTATCGTCGTTTGGTTACTTGAAGAAATTACCGGTCGATATTGTAAAGATCGATGGCCTATTTGTACGTGATATTGATGTCAACGAGATGGATCATGTGATGGTTCGTTCGATTAATGATCTTGCTAAGCAGATGGGCAAGCACACCGTGGCTGAGTTCGTTGAAAATACCCAGATCATCGACAAGCTGATCGAGCTTGGTGTGAACTACGCGCAGGGCTACATCATAGGACGACCTAAGCCACTGGCGGAGCTCGTTGAAGAGTTAAGACAAGAACGCGAGAGAGAGCCATTGGTTTAGGTAAGCCGACTTTAGCTGGGATTACTTTGCACCGCTAATATGTATTGTTGAGGCGATCAGGTAAACTGGTTGCCTCTTTTGTTTTGAATACTACTGTCTGTTGGAGACGACCTTGCAACTACAACTGATTTGCGAAGATGCTACACAAATCGATCATCTGAATGACTTAGCGACCCGTTGGAATTTATCTCACGATGAAAGCAGCGAATTTGCTTTGGTGCTGACTAGCGAACGACTTGAGCTACGCAAAGTAGACGAACCCAAGTTAGGTGCTATCTTCGTTGATTTAGTTGGCGGTGCGGTTGGTCATCGACGTAAATTTGGTGGCGGTAAAGGTCAGGCAATCGCTAAGGCGGCAGGTTTGAATAAAGGGGCTACGCCAACCATTCTTGATGGTACGGCTGGCTTAGGGCGTGATGCATTTGTATTGGCTTCTCTAGGTTGTAAGGTGCAAATGGTCGAGCGTCATCCTGTTGTGGCAGCGCTGCTTGATGATGGATTACAGCGTGCACAGCAAGATCCTGATATTGGTTGTTGGGTAAGCGAACGTATGACGTTGATTCACGCTTCGAGCCATGATGCGTTGGATAAGCTTAGTAACGATCCTAATTTTGAACAGCCTGATGTGGTGTACCTCGATCCAATGTACCCACACCCTGAGAACAAAAAGAAATCAGCTTTGGTCAAAAAAGAGATGCGCGTATTCCAATCTTTAGTGGGTGCGGATCTGGATGCTGATGGTCTATTTGAACCGGCGATGAAGTTGGCATCGAAGCGAGTTGTGGTTAAAAGACCCGATTATGCGGCTTGGTTACACGAGCAAAAGCCGAGCATGGCGATCGAAACCAAAAAGAATCGTTTTGATGTGTATGTGAAAGCATCAATGACTTAGATAAAGCATCAATAACTTAGAGACACGCTAAGAAAATTTCCCGTCATAAATACGATAAAATGCCATTTAACACTTGCGATAGTCGCGTTACGGATGTATATCTAACTAAGAATCATTATTATTCTTAGCTGGAGTTGTAGCATGGCTAAACGCTTTTGTAAGTTAAACCGTCGAGATATCACTGAACACTTGGGCGAGATCCACAGCTTGGTTACTGAACCTAAGTTTGTGTGTCGTTCTTGTGCTCGTTCTTCGGCGGATCAAGCTAATCTATGCAAACCAACAGCAATTCCACCTCTTGGTTGTCAGAACAAGCCTGTAGAAGAGAAGGCAGCATGCGGCCTGTTAGCGGAAACATTACCTGTACCTGAGCTATCGCTCGCGGAAATCAACGAGTCAATTGAGCCTAGCGTGCAAATATTCGATCCAGCCGCTGCTGATATTGCCCCTCATCTTGCAAAAAAAGAAGCAGTACAGAAAAAAGCCAAGCTGAAAAAACTGATGGCGAAGGCGAGTGGTGATGAGAAAGCAGAACTCAAGCGTGCGAAGAAAGCGACCAAGAAACAAGAGAAGTACAACAAAAAGTTAGTGAAGATGATTAAGAAGCAGCAAAAGCTGTTTAAGAAAAGTCAGAAACTGGAAAGTGATCTTGAACGCATCAACCTACAACTTGATGACGTTGCCTTCACTGAAACCAAGACTCAGGTAGTGAGCCACAATCACATCCACTGAAGTTGATTTGAATGGTTTGTTGCTACCGCGATGATTTAAAAAGAGCGACCTAAGGTCGCTCTTTTGCTTTTTGGGGTTATCCGAGCTAACTCATGCAGCTCATTGAAAGCAGTTAGGCGTTGCTTGCGGATCTTGCAACGCGCTTCTTCACCCACGTCTCATTGACGAATAGAGAGAACAAGATAACAGCACCACCAATAGACAATCGAACTAAATCGACATCTCTATTCCAAATCAGGATATTCACCACAAGGCCTGCAGGCACTAATGCATTGTTCATCACCGCTAGCGCACCAGCATTCACCATGCACGCGCCTTTATTCCACATAAAGTAACCCAATCCCGAGGCAATCAAGCCAAGGTAGATCAGGATTCCCCATTGAAGTGTTGTGGTTGGTAGTTTTTCAGAGTTGCCCAGCAGCATGAAAGCAACCGACGCGACGCATAACGCCCCTAGGTAGAAGTAACCAAATACTGTTCGCTGAGGTAACTCGGTCGATTCTTTCTCCATCACCACTTTGTAGCCCACCTGACCGATAGCAAAACAGAGGTTCGCGCCTTGTACGACAAGGAAGCCAACTAAAAAGTTTTCGTTGATGCCTGCGAATTTAATGAATACCGCGCCCAATACCGCAATTGCAGCTGTCACTAAGTACCACGGAGAGAATTGCCCTTTAAGAAAGTCATAAATCAGGGTGACGTAAATTGGGGTAAAAACCGTAAATAAAAGGACTTCAGGAACGGACAACAGTAAGAAAGACTGATAGTAGAAGCAGTACATTAGGCCAAGCTGGATACCACCAATCGCCATCAATTTAGCGATCAGCTTACGCGATATGCCGCGAAACTTTAGAAAAGGAAGAAATACGACGCCAGCAAGGGCAACACGCATTAAAACAGAGAACCAAGAGTCAACCTGACCCGCAAGGTAAACGCCGATCAGGCTAAAGGAGAAGGCCCATAGGAGGGTAACACCAGCTAAATAGCTCATAGTAAAACTTCGTTAATAAGATATGAGCTGTATGTTACCTAACCTTAAATCATTAGTCTTCTGAATCTCTTAGAGGCACGACCAGCATATCAACCGGAGACGCGTTGATCAGTTGTCGTGTTGAAGAAAGCAGCTTACTCCAAAAGTCTTGATGGTGACCACAAACCACGAGGTCAACATTGAACTCGTTGATGGTGTCACACAGTTCATGACTTAAATCACCACTGCCAACGAGGGTATGGGTGATCGGGTATTGAGCGTGCTCCGCAAAATTTTGCAGCTGAATACGAGACGCTTCCATCGCGTTGTGCTGGGTTTCGGCCATGTTGATATCAATCAGGCCAGTGTAGAGCTCTGCGTAGTTAATATCGATATGGATAAAAGAGACTTTGGCTTCCAATGGCTTTGCCAATGCTACCGCTTTATCCACAATTAATTTGCTGTCTTCTGATAAATCGACTGCGACCAAAATATGTTTGTAACTCATATCGCTACCTCCTTTATTCATTGTCTGTTTAAAGATTAGCACTATGCGATGGCTTTTTTTGCTGAAGTGATCTCATATCCACTGTCTTGCGTAATGACAGCTCAAAATATTGGTTAACTAATGGCCTGCGAGATATTCATTAAATAGTGATATAGTAGAGAAAATTGAGGATGTAATTAGGAGTCTTAAATGCTGTCAAAAACTATGGTTGAGCAACTGAATGATCAAATTAACCTAGAATTTTTCTCATCCAATCTATACTTACAAATGAGTGCTTGGTGTGAAGACAAAGGATTTGAAGGTGCAGCAGAGTTTCTGCGTGTTCATGCAGTAGAAGAAATGGAACATATGCAGCGTCTTTTCACTTACGTAAGCGAAACAGGTGCAATGCCAATTCTGGGTGCGATTGAAGCACCAAAACACGAATTCGAAAGCCTTGGCGCAGTGTTCCGTGAAACTTATGAACATGAGCAGATGATTACTGAAAAGATCAACAAACTGGCTCACGTTGCTTTCAGCACACAAGACTACTCAACCTTTAACTTCCTGCAATGGTACGTTGCAGAGCAACACGAAGAAGAGAAGTTGTTTAAAGGTGTATTGGATAAGCTAGAACTTGTTGGTGAAGACGGTAAAGCACTGTTCTTTATTGATAAAGACCTAGCGCAATTGGCAAAAGATGGTTCATCTTCAATTATGGAAGCTCCTGCCGTTTAGGTAGTACGAGAAAGACACTGATTATCTTTTTCTTTTGAGTTTTCTTATGAAGATGTAGGGAGGAAAGGATGATCAGCGGCGACACTATTCTATTTGCACTAATGGTTGTGACTTGCGTGAACTGGGCGCGTTATTTTACTGCGCTAAGAACGCTCATTTATATTATGCGAGAAGCGCATCCTCTGCTTTATCAACAAGTAGACGGAGGCGGTTTTTTCACAACCCATGGCAATATGACCAAACAGGTTCGCTTGTTTAGCTACATCAAAAGCAAAGAGTATCACCATCATCACGATGAAGTGTTTACTGCGAAGTGCGATCGTGTGAGAAAGTTATTCATACTCTCTTCCGCCCTGCTGGGTGTAACGTTGCTGGCTTCTTTCATCGTCTAAGTCATTTAGCACGTGTGAAGTAGAACTTAGTTTTTGGTGTAAAACTACGGTTGTTGGTTCGCTAAGCCAAATAGTGGTTTTGCTGCTGTCTACAAATTGTACAATTGAACACCAATTGCAAAGTTTAAAATTGCCGCTAGAATAGCGAGCAATTAGTAAGGATGTGCTGTTTATGCACATCCTTTTTTATTGATGGCATTTCGAGAACAGGGCGTACTCGGGCTGCAAAAGTGAAGAAAAGCAGAACCACATGAGTGAAAAATTTGATGTAATCGTAATTGGTGCGGGCGCCGCAGGCTTAATGTGTGCTGCGGAAGCTGGTAAACGTGGCCGACGAGTGCTGGTGGTTGATCATGCGAAAAAGCCAGGCAGAAAAATTTTAATCTCAGGTGGCGGCCGTTGTAACTTCACTAACTACGATGTTTCAGCAAACAACTTCCTGTGTAACAACTCTCACTTCGTGAAATCAGCCTTATCTCAATACACCAACTGGGATTTCATCTCGATGGTGAGCAAGTACGGTATTGAGTTCGAAGAGCGCGATCACGGCCAATTGTTCTGTGTGAATGACCACACCGCAAAAGACATTGTGAGCATGTTGCTTGACGAATGTAAGCAAGCGAAAGTCGAACAACGCTACCGTTGTGATGTTCACTCCATCGAAAAAACAGACGCTGGCTTCAAGATGCACCTCAATACCGACCAAGTTGAATGTGACTCATTGGTGGTAGCGACTGGTGGTTTGTCGATGCCTAAGCTGGGCGCAACGCCATTTGGCTATAAGATTGCTGAGCAATTTGGTTTGTCTGTAATGCCGACTACGGCGGGGCTAGTACCATTCACGCTGCATAAAGAAGACAAAGAAGATTTCGCAGAGCTTTCTGGTATCGCAATTCCTGCTGAGATCACGGCGCAAGATGGAACCTTGTTCAAAGAAGCGTTGCTGTTTACTCACCGCGGCTTATCTGGTCCTTCAGTACTGCAAATTTCTTCGTTCTGGAAAGCGGGTCAATCGGTTTCGATTAATCTAGTACCTGAAGTGGATGTGGCTGAGTTGCTGGCCAATTCTCGCGAGAAGCACCCAAATCAGAGTTTGAAAAATACTTTGGCGAAAGCACTGCCGAAGCGTTTTGTGGAAGTGTTGATTGACCGTAAAGAGCTGGAAGACAAACCGCTTAAGCAGTTCAATGAAAAGCAGCTTAGTGGTATTGTTGAGCACCTAGAGAACTGGAAAATTGCGCCAAACGGCACTGAAGGTTATCGAACGGCCGAAGTGACTCTAGGCGGTGTGGACACCAATCACTTATCTTCAAAAACCATGGAGTGTAAGAGCGTCTCTGGTCTCTACTTCATCGGTGAAGTAATGGACGTAACAGGTTGGCTTGGAGGCTATAACTTCCAATGGTGTTGGAGCTCAGGTTTTGCTGCGGGCCAGTGGGTTTAAGTTTTCCCATAGATTTTAAATTACATAAAAATGGCGAGTCATACGACTCGCCATTTTTGTATCTAGTTTAGCGTTACAGGTAACTAAATTGATGGTTTTCGCGATCAATCGAGTCTTTTGGCTCTTATTTACGCCGGTTTGTTTTTTGAAAACTTGATCTGTTGAATAACCAAGCCAGCAATGATCAGTACCAAACCAAACAGTGTCGCTGGGTGAATCTCTTCACCAATGATGGTTGAAAGTAGCATCAGTGAGATAAATGGCGAGGCAAAAATCAGGTTGCTGATACGTGCTGTATTGTTGGTTAGCTTGAGTGCTGATAACCACAATACAAAGGTAATCCCCATCTCGAACAGACCAACGTAAGTCACCGCCATCCAACCCTTCGCCGTAATTTGGCTAAAGCTTTCGCCTTCGTAAAGGGTTAAACCGATCGCGAAGGGTAATGCAACTAAGAAACCAAGCAGCACGCCAACCACTGGGTCAGCCTTGTTTTTGGTGTTGAGAATCCAATATCCCGCCCAAAGTAGAGTAGAAAGCAGCGCCAGTGCCACACCGAGTGGGCTGTCGAACTGCATGCCTAACACATCGCCTTTGGTCGCAATAACTACCACACCCGCATAGCTGAAAGTACAGGCGATCCAATCTTGCTTACGAATCTTTTGCCCCAGAAAAACCGCCGCCATTAAGGTTAGCGTGATAGCCCAGCTGTAGTTGATAGCTTGAGCTTGAGAAGCGGGCAGCAGGTCGTAGGCTTTGAATAGGATCAGGTAATAGGCCAATGGGTTAACCAAGCCAAGCAGCAGGTAATACCAAGGGTTTGAAAGGAACGTTGTACTCAGCTGAGAAAGCTTGCCTTGAAAAGCGCAGACTGCGATCAGCGCAATCGACGACACAATGCTAGCGATAGTCAGCATTTGAATAGGTGAAAACTCAGCAAGGGTCAGCTTAAAAGCAGTAGCGACCGTTGACCACAGCAGTACTGCGGAAAGGCCAAAGCCTAAGGCACGACGTTCGTTCATGGTAACTCATTCTAATTTGATGGGACAGAATACGGAGCGCCTAGTCTATCTGCCGAATTTTAATACGGCAAACTGGACATTTATCCAGTATCAAAATACCATTTAATGAGTTATTTCCAATTAGGCTAAATCATTATCATGCAATGGATTATCGAACATCAGGCAACGCTTATTGCTGCAATTTCTGGCGCGCTCGTCAGCGGTGGCGTCGTGGGTTGGTGGATTAAACAGAAGCTCTCTTTTCAGCAGCGATTGCTCGAACAGCAGCTAGAGTCCGATCGTTTGTTGCATGAATCTCAGCAATCTCAGCTCAAATCATCACTCGCAGAGGCGCAACAAGAACTCAATGAGTTAGATGATGACCGAGACAAAGCGGCATTCGAGCTCAAACAGGCGCACGGTAAGGTGATGGCTGCGATGGAAAAGCTGCGCTACTTTGAGGCGGTAAAGCAAGAGCGCCAGCAGTACGCTGATGAGATCAATGTGCTTAAGGATCACAAGTCTGAATTGGAAGCTGAACTTCGTGAGCAAGAGGCAAGGCACGATCAAGAAAACCTCGCCAATAGCGAAAAGCTGCAGTTGCTAGAACAAGCTGAATCTCGACTTAAGCAGCAGTTTGAGTTGTTAGCGAATCAACTGTTTGAGAGCAAAACTGCCAAGGTCGATCAGCAGAATAAGCAGAGTCTTGAAGGTTTGTTATCGCCGCTGAGAGAGCAGTTAGAGGGCTTTAAGAAGCAGGTTAATGATAGCTTCAGTCAAGAAGCCAAAGAGCGTCATACCTTAGTGCACGAGCTTAAGAACCTACAACGTTTGAATGAGAGTATGACGCGTGAAGCGGTGAATCTGACTCAAGCGCTAAAGGGCGATAACAAACAGCAGGGTAACTGGGGCGAAGTGGTACTGGCTCGCGTGCTGGCTGAATCAGGGCTACGCGAAGGCCACGAATACCAAACGCAAGTGAATCTGCAAAACGATGCAGGCAAGCGTTACCAGCCGGATGTGATCGTGCATTTGCCACAAGATAAGCAGGTGGTGGTCGATTCGAAAATGGCTTTGGTCGCGTTTGAGCGCTACTTCAACGCTGAGACCGATCAACAACGCGACGCAGCACTGCGTGATCATTTGGCTTCATTGCGAGCGCATATTAAAGGCTTGAGCCAAAAGGATTATCATCAGCTCAAAGGTATACAGAGCCTCGATTATGTATTGATGTTTATCCCGGTTGAGCCAGCATTCCAAGTGGCGATTCAGGCGGATCCTAGCTTGGTTAAAGATGCGATGGAGCAAAACATTATCTTGGTTAGCCCAACTACTCTGCTGGTGGCACTGCGGACCATTGATAACTTATGGCGCAACGACAGACAAAACCAGAACGCACAAGTTATCGCGGAACGTGCGAGCAAGCTTTACGACAAGCTGCGCCTGTTTGTTGATGATATGGAAGGCCTTGGCAGCTCACTTGATAGAGCCAACCAAAGTTATCAAGGGGCGATGAATAAGTTAGTCACAGGGCGGGGCAATGTGATTCGTCAGGCTGAAAGCTTCAAGCAATTGGGAGTTGAAGTGAAGAAACCGATTTCGATTGGTTTGGCTGAAATGGCGCAAAATGAGGCTTTTTCAGAAAATGCCTCCTTAGTAGAAAGACAACCTGCTGAGGATAAAGTAAACTAATCGGCCGCAGCGCCTCTAAATACAAAGAGCGCTGTCGATGAGAACTTACCATGGTAGATAACAGCATTATGGACACAAGCGTGCAGACAAATTCAGCAGTAGAGTCAGAAACCACACACTTTGGTTTCGAAACAGTCGCAAAAGACGAAAAAGTCGCGAAAGTAGCAGAGGTATTTCACTCTGTAGCCGCTAAATACGACATCATGAATGACTTAATGTCGGGTGGTGTTCACCGCTTGTGGAAGCGATTCACGATTGATTGCAGTGGCGTTCGCCCGGGTCAACGTATCCTTGACCTTGGTGGTGGTACTGGCGACCTGACTGCGAAGTTCTCGCGTATCGTTGGTGAAAAAGGCCACGTGGTTCTTGCTGATATCAACAACTCAATGCTGAATGTTGGTCGTGATAAGCTGCGTGATAGCGGTATTGTTGGCAACGTACATTACGTTCAAGCAAACGCTGAAGAGCTGCCTTTCCCAGACAACTACTTCGATTGCATTACTATCAGCTTCTGTCTGCGTAACGTAACCGATAAAGACCAAGCGCTACGTTCAATGTACCGCGTGCTTAAGCCGGGTGGTCGTCTGTTGGTTCTTGAGTTTTCTAAGCCAGTACTTGAGCCGCTATCAAAGGTTTACGATGCATACTCTTTCCACCTGTTGCCAAAAATGGGTGAGCTGATTGCTAACGATGCAGACAGCTATCGTTACCTTGCAGAATCTATCCGCATGCACCCTAACCAAGAAACCTTGGAAGGTATGATGCAGGAAGCGGGTTTCGAGAATACTAAATACTTCAACCTAACGGGCGGCATTGTTGCGCTGCACCGCGGTTACAAGTTCTAGTCGAACTTGGTAGCAGGCTCGTAGGGCGTGCTAAACAATAAGAATAAAGACAGAACGGATAGGTTAAGGCTTATCCGTTTTCAAAGGTAAGGACAGTCATGCCATTTGATCCATTGGTAACCGCGGTTATTGAAACCTCTTTAAATACTTTCGTGAACGATGATCCAGCACTGGTTCGTCGTTTGTCTCGTTTAAAGGGGCAGATCATTCAAGTCAATTTGAAAGAGTTGAATAAAACACTCACTTTCGTTTTCAGCCAGCAAATCGATGTGTTGTCGGAATACGAAGGGCAGCCTGATTGCTACCTATCTTTGAACCTATCGGTGTTACCTGAACTGCGTGAGCAATCGAACATCACTAAGCTTATCAAGCAAGATAAGCTGATCTTAGAGGGTGATATTCAACTGGCACAGAAATTTGCTCAGCTGATGACAGACTGCAAGCCTGACTTGGAAGAGTGGTTATCTCGTGTGACGGGTGATGTGGTTGCGCATACCTTGGTCCAAGGCGTTAAAAACGTCGGTGGTTTTGTGGCGAAGCAAGCCACTAAGCATCAAAACCATGTTGCTCAAGTTCTGACAGAAGAGTGGAAGATCGCACCTGCACCGTTAGAAGTCGCGTACTTTTGCGACCAAGTTGATGACGTAAAAAGCTCTGCTGCTCGTCTTGAAGCTAAGTTGAACGCTCTGTTGGAGAAAGCATGACCCCAACAGAACTGAAACGTCTTTATCATATTATCAAGGTACAGTTGGAATACGGCCTTGATGAGTTGATGCCGGAACACCAACTGACTAAAGCTCCTTTGCTGGCGCGAAAGTCACTGTTTTGGCTTAAGAACAAGCATCAAGATAAAGAGTTGGGTCATCGCTTGCGTCTTGCGTTGCAAGAACTTGGCCCTGTGTGGATCAAGTTTGGACAGATGATGTCGACACGTCGTGATCTGTTCCCTCCTCATATAGCCGATCAGTTGGCGTTGTTGCAGGACCAAGTTGCGCCGTTTGATGGTCAACTGGCTAAGCAAGATATGGAAAAGGCGCTGGGTGGCAGTTTAGATAACTGGTTTACCGACTTTGATATCGAGCCGCTTGCTTCTGCTTCTATCGCTCAGGTGCATACTGCCAAGCTTAAAGAGAGCGGTCGAGAGATTGTTCTCAAGGTCATTCGACCTGATATTCGCCCGGTGATTGACGCAGATCTAAAACTGATGCACCGAATGGCGCGTATAGTCGCTAAGTCGCTTCCTGAAGCACGTCGTTTGAAACCAGTTGAAGTCGTTCATGAGTACGAGAAAACATTACTTGATGAACTAGACCTGCGCCGAGAGGCGGCTAATGCGATTCAACTGCGACGTAATTTTGAAGGCAGTGAAGAGTTGTATGTCCCTGAGGTTATCCCTGATTTAAGCAGTGAAACCCTGATGGTGTCAGAGCGAATCTATGGGATTCAAGTATCCGATATTGAGACGCTAGAAGCCAACGGCACCAACATGAAATTGCTGGCGGAACGTGGTGTGACGGTATTCTTCACCCAAGTATTCCGAGACAGCTTTTTCCATGCAGACATGCACCCGGGCAACGTATTCGTTAACCCAGAGAATCCCGATAACCCTCAGTGGATTGGTTTGGATTGTGGCATTGTCGGCACGCTCAACAGCGAAGATAAGCGCTATTTAGCAGAGAATCTGTTGGCTTTCTTTAATCGAGATTACCGTAAGGTTGCAGAGCTGCACGTTGATTCGGGGTGGGTTCCACACGACACCAACGTCAATGATTTTGAGTTCGCGATTCGTATGGTGTGTGAGCCAATTTTTGCAAAACCACTTGGCGAGATCTCATTTGGCCATGTGTTGCTAAACTTATTTAATACAGCAAGACGTTTCAATATGGAGGTTCAGCCTCAGTTGGTACTTCTACAGAAGACCTTGTTGTATGTGGAAGGCCTAGGTCGCCAGTTGTATCCGCAACTTGATTTGTGGGCAACTGCCAAGCCTTTCCTTGAAACCTGGATGATGAATCAGGTGGGGCCGCAAGCTGTGATCAACGCAGTAAAAGAGCGCGCGCCATTCTGGGCAGAAAAACTGCCAGAGCTGCCAGAGCTACTTTATGACAGCTTGCGCCAAGGTAAAGCGATGAACCACAGAATGGATCAGCTTTATCAAGGCTACCGAGATAGTAAGCGTCAGCAAGCAACTGGAAAGTTTTTGTTTGGCGTTGGAGCCACTTTAGTCGTATGCTCCGCAATATTAGTTTCAAGCCCTTATGAGCAGCTATCTATGGGCTGTGGCATCGCAGGTGTCACATTTTGGTTGCTTAGTTGGCGAGCTTACCGTCGTTAGACAGTAGACTCTCTTAATATTTTTATGTGTAGACAGACCCGAGGACAATGACAATGGGTGGTATCAGTATTTGGCAACTTCTAATCATTGCTGTAATTGTAATTTTGCTATTCGGAACAAAGAAACTGCGCGGTATGGGTGGTGACTTAGGTTCAGCGGTTAAAGGCTTCAAAAAAGCGATGAGCGATGAAGACAAGCCTGCAGATAAGAAAGATGCAGACTTCGAACCAAAGAATATTGAACAGCAGAAGACAGAAGCTCACGCTGA
Organism: Vibrio sp. TMPB1044; assembly: GCF_030442075.1. Classification (NCBI taxonomy): domain Bacteria; kingdom Pseudomonadati; phylum Pseudomonadota; class Gammaproteobacteria; order Vibrionales; family Vibrionaceae; genus Vibrio; species Vibrio sp. TMPB1044. The sequence goes on from NZ_JAUJED010000005.1 coordinate 29,959, forward strand.
AACAACTGCTGAAACAAAGAAAGACAAAGAGCAGGCGTAAATCGTGTTTGATATCGGTTTTTGGGAACTGGTATTAATATCTGTCGTTGGGTTAGTGGTTTTAGGGCCTGAGCGTTTGCCCGTGGCGATTCGCAGTATTTCCAAGTTTGTTGGACAAGCGAAAAGCATGGCAAATAGTGTGAAAGATGAACTTTCTCATGAGCTTAAGGTGCAAGAGCTGCAAGAAAACCTACGCAAGGCGGAAAAAATGGGTATGGAAGATTTATCTCCAGACCTTAAAGCGTCAGTCGATGAACTCAAGCAGGCCGCTGCTGAGGTTCAACGTCCGTATGCTAAGCCTGAGTCTGATAAGCCAAGTGAGACTAAACCTAGTGTCACGGAAACTGTGGAATCTGAAACCATTCAGGTCAGCAGCGAAGCTTCAGCACCGTCAGATAAGAAAGCCGAATAGTCTCGCAAGGAGGAGTCGCCGGATACTTGAGTCGCTAGATGTTTAAATAGATAGCTATTCAAGTAAATAACTATTCAAGTGGATACCAATTCAACTGGATAGATACACGCGCGGCTCCTTTTCGATCTTCCTGTTTAAGAGGTTTGACATGTCTTCGACTGAGCAGACACAGCCTTTAATTAGCCACCTTCTAGAACTACGTAATCGCCTACTACGTGCGATTGTCGCGGTGCTAGTGATATTTGTTGGGCTAATTTATTTTGCTAATGATATTTATGAATTCGTATCAGCACCTTTGGTAGATCGTCTACCGGAAGGGGCGACGATGATCGCAACCGATGTTGCATCGCCATTTTTCACACCGCTGAAATTAACCTTGATCGCGTCTATATTCCTCGCGGTTCCATTTATTTTGTATCAGGTGTGGGCTTTTGTTGCTCCGGGTTTATACAAGCATGAAAAACGCTTGATCATGCCGCTATTGGCTTCAAGTTCATTGCTGTTTTACTGTGGTGTGGCGTTCGCTTACTTTATTGTATTCCCGTTGGTATTTGGCTTTTTTACGGCCATATCATTAGGGGGAGTAGAGTTCGCAACCGACATCTCAAGCTATCTTGATTTTGTACTCGCGCTGTTCTTTGCTTTTGGTATTGCCTTTGAAGTTCCAGTTGCGATTATCTTGCTGTGTTGGACGGGGGCAACAACGCCTCAATCTCTGTCTGAAAAGCGTCCTTACATTGTGGTGGGTGCTTTCATCATCGGTATGATGCTGACACCACCAGATATGATCTCGCAAACACTGCTGGCGATTCCAATGTGTATTCTGTTTGAGATTGGTCTGTTCTTCGCGCGTTTTTATACGCGTAAGCCAGATGCGGATGAAGAGGAAGAAGCTGAATCTTGATTCGGAATGCTTCAGTAAAAATCACATAATAAAAAAGCGGCCTAGGGCCGCTTTTTTATTATGTCTGTTTATCGAATCTTTAACTGATAGCCACAGTTCTGACATATATAGAGCTCTTTGATGCCCCAAATTTTATGCCATAGAGTTCGATGTTGACGTTGTAAGTGCTGTGAATGGTCACACATAATCAACTACCTCCATATGCGGGTGGTTGATGCTATACATGTCACTTAGCTTTCTCAAATAAATTCAGGAAAAATCCGTAATAATTACTTATTAATAGATTTGTTATAAATTAAACAATGATTTAGCATTGATAGTGGTTATGTTTTCGACTTCTTTAAGAGTAATTCCGCGTAATTCGGCGATGCGTTTTGCCACCAATTCTGTGTAGGCCGGTTCATTGCGTTTGCCGCGATTTGGTGTAGGTGCCAAGTAGGGGCAATCTGTTTCTAGGATGACGTAATTCATATCCAGATGTGGGATCACCTTATCCATTCCTGAATTCTTAAAGGTCGAAACACCACCTAATCCGAGGTGAAAGCCGAGCGCGTTGATCGCTTGAGCTTCTTTTAAGCTGCTGCCAAAACAGTGGAATACGCCACGTAAGCTGCCATCTTGTTCTTTACGAAGTAGGGCAAGTGTCTCTTCAATAGAATCACGAGTGTGGATCACCACAGGTAGATCGAGCTCTTTGGCCCATTGCAGTTGAGTCACAAACGCCATCTCTTGTTCAACCTTGAAGGTTTTATCCCAGTACAAGTCGATGCCAATCTCACCCACAGCGATAAAATCATGCTTATCAAACCAAGCTCGAATGATTTTGAGGGTTTGCTCGATATTCGCATCCACATAACAAGGGTGTAAGCCCATCATTGAACGGCACACATCAGGAAACTGAGCTTCCGTCGCTAGCATTGGTTCGATAGATTCTAAATCGATGTTCGGCAATAGAATGGTATCAATCCCTTGAGCCAGTGCGCGCTCTACAACTTGCTCGCGGTCTTCATCAAATTCGCTCGCGTAAATATGAGCATGAGTGTCGATCATTGTTTTGTCCTGAAAGCGGTCTTTACTGAGTTGTCATGAGTATACGGCAGTGTGAGGAGAAGGTCATTTTTTGCCATTTCTCCCTGTTTTTGAGTGGGTTTTATATTTTACTGCTAGCGTCCTGAGCCATCAGTGATATGCTTTTGCCTGTATTTAGCACTTTTCATATCTAAGTATTTCGGTGCTTAGACTAGGCAAGGAGAATCTAGTGTCTGTTTCAATTCAAGGTCAATTCCCAGGTCGCCGCATGCGCCGCATGCGTAAGCACGACTTTAGCCGTCGCCTAATGGCAGAAAATCAATTGTCTGTGGATGATCTAATCTACCCAATGTTTATCCTGATGGGTAAAGACCGCCGCGAGCCTGTCGAGTCCATGCCGGGTGTTGAACGTCTGTCGATCGATCTTATGCTTGAGGAAGCGGATTACCTTTCTAAATTGGGTGTTCCTGCGATTGCTCTATTCCCAGTCGTGAACCAAGATGCTAAAAGCTTATGCGCGGCTGAAGCCCATAACTCTGAAGGTTTGGTTCAACGTGCTGTACGTTCACTTAAAGAGCACGTGCCAAACATGGGCGTTATTACTGATGTCGCGTTAGACCCATTCACCACACACGGCCAAGACGGCATCATCGACGAAGATGGTTACGTGATGAATGATGAGACGACTGAAGTCTTGATCAAGCAAGCACTATCACACGCTGAAGCGGGTGCTGACGTGGTTGCACCATCGGACATGATGGATGGTCGTATTGGTAAGATCCGTGAAGCGTTAGAAGAAGCGGGCTATATTCATACTCAGATTATGGCGTACTCTGCGAAATACGCATCGTGCTATTACGGCCCATTCCGCGACGCAGTCGGCAGTGCTTCGAATCTGAAAGGTGGTAACAAGAAGAACTACCAGATGGATCCTGCAAACAGCGATGAAGCGATTCACGAAGTCGCGATGGATCTTAATGAAGGTGCCGACATGGTGATGGTTAAGCCTGGTATGCCTTATCTAGACATCGTGCGCCGTGTGAAGCATGAACTTCAAGCGCCGACATTTGCATACCAAGTGTCTGGTGAGTATGCGATGCACAAAGCGGCGATTCAAAACGGTTGGCTGAAAGAGCGTGAAACCGTAATGGAATCATTGCTGTGCTTTAAGCGAGCTGGTGCCGACGGCATTCTTACTTACTTTGCTAAAGATGTTGCTGAGTGGCTTGCAGAAGGCAATGCACAAGCTGCAGAGCACTTAAGAGAAAAGTAATCGTGTAGAGTTCACTTAAGTGATCAGTTAAGGGTTGGCCATTGTGCCAGCCCTTTCGTTTATAAGGATGGATAAGATGTCAGTTGTTGTACGTGAAGGCTCGTTAGAAGAGGTGGTGTCTGTTGTCGATCAGATCTCTGAGTTCGCTAAAAAAGAAAGTATCGCTTCCCTTTCAGAGCGACTGACAGGGAAAAAGAACCTTATCTTAGTGGCTGAAGAATCTGGCGTGTTGCTCGGTTTTAAGATCGGCTATGAATTGGATCAGCATACTTTTTACAGCTGGTTTGGTGGCGTGTCACCGCTCGCGAGGAACAAAGGCGTTGCACAGGCGCAATTAGATGCTCAGGAACAGTGGGTGCAAGAGCAGGGCTATAGGCAGTTAAAGGTTAAGTCCCGTAACCAGTTCCCTGCAATGTTGCGCCTGTTATTAAGAAACGGTTACTTAATCGAAAAATTTGAAGAAAAAGAAGACATTAATGACCATAGAATCCATTTTTTGAAGCAAATTTGAGCACTGGCGTTAACAGTCCATAAATTAAATGAGATTTATTCTCACTTAAGTGTTGACTATTAAATGAGAATCATTATTATTAACTTCGTCTTAGGGAATGAGGAAATGTTCACAAGGATGTTAAGTACTCAAGTATCTACTTGGTTACCCAACAGAATTCTCGCGAACTTGTACTAAGTTCTTTTTGACACGACATTGCTCACATTGCTTCCAGTGTAATTTATAGCTTTTAGGTAAAGCTGTGATATTCAATTTGAATAGCTTTACCGGTTTTTGCTAGGCGACATCTTCGGGTGTCGCTTTTTTTATACCTACCATTTCAACAATATGCATATTTAGTGGCACGTATTTTTATGAATAAAACGCCACCAGCATTCTTTTCCACAACGCAAGATCGAGAAAAGATCGTTGATCATATGTTCGATCTGTAAAATTATTCTTTATTTTCAATTGTTTATTGGTGTTTTTTGAGTTGTTTACCTTAGTTCTCAACAGGGTGGATAAATAATATAAACAGAGTTATCCACAGAACGCTTGCGTCTAAGAACAAAAAATAACAACAAATCGATTATAACGAACACAACCGAGTGAACGGATACAGATCGACAACGTGGAATCCAACCAACAGACGTGGCATTCTTAACAGATAATTTCTGTACTTACTGGATACACAAACATTATGGCTCGTATTCCTGATAATCCATTGATTCTGATCGATGGCTCTTCTTACCTATATCGCGCGTTCCATGCTTACCCTGGCACAATGAGCAATGGTGATATCCCAACTAACGCTGTTTATGGTGTAGTTAACATGCTGCGCAGCATGATGCGTCAATTTGCTTCTGATCGTATTGCGGTAATTTTTGATGCGAAAGGAAAGACGTTCCGTGATGACATGTACCCAGAGTACAAGGCAAATCGTCCACCTATGCCTGATGATCTTCGTTGCCAGATTGAGCCTTTGCACAATGTGATTCGTGCAATGGGTTTGCCACTTATCTCTATTCCCGGCGTTGAAGCGGATGATGTGATCGGTACGCTTGCTTCTCAAGCTTCTGCGATGGGTATGCCTGTGCTTATTAGTACTGGCGATAAAGATATGGCGCAGCTTGTCGATGACAACGTTACTCTGATCAACACCATGACCAACGTGGTAATGGATCGTGAAGGCGTGATTGAGAAGTTTGGTATCCCGCCAGAGCTTATTATCGATTACCTGGCGCTGATGGGCGATAAAGTCGATAACATTCCTGGTGTTCCGGGTGTCGGTGATAAAACAGCAACAGCCCTTCTACAAGGTATTGGTAGCATCGAAAAGCTGTATCAAAACCTTGATGATATTGCCGCTCTTGGCTTCCGTGGTTCAAAAACGATGGCTAAGAAGCTGATTGATAATAAAGACAACGCTGAGATGTCTTACGAGCTTGCAACAATCAAACTCGACGTCGAGCTAGAAGAGACGCCTGAGTCGCTTGTAAAAGCACAACCAAACACGGATGAGCTGATTAAGCTATACGGTCAACTGGTCTTCAAATCTTGGCTAAACGAGCTACTTGAAGGCGGCAGTGGTGTGGTTGAAGCGGATGAGAAATCTGCCGCAGCGGGAGCTGGATCAGTACGCAGCAGCGCTTCTGCAACAACGTCTACTGTAGAGATGAATACGTCTGCCGTGACGATTGATCGCAGCAACTACGAAACCATCTTAGATGAAGCTTCTTTTAATGCGTGGCTAGAGAAACTGAAAGCGTCAGAGGTGTTTGCCTTTGATACTGAAACAGACAGCTTAGATTACATGGTCGCTAACCTTGTTGGTCTATCATTCGCAACCGAAGAAGGCGTTGCCGCTTACGTACCGGTTGCCCATGATTACCTAGATGCACCTCAGCAGCTGGATCGTGACTGGGTACTTGAACAGCTTAAGCCTATTCTTGAAGATGACGCACAAGCGAAAGTAGGTCAGAACCTGAAGTACGATATGAGTGTGCTAGCGCGCTACGGTATCGAGATGAAAGGCATCAAACACGACACCATGTTGGCGTCTTACGTTTTCAATAGTGTTGGCGGCAAGCATGATATGGATAGCCTAGCGCTACGTTTCCTACAACACAGCTGCATCTCGTTTGAGCAGATCGCAGGTAAAGGTAAGAAGCAGCTTACTTTCAACCAGATTGAGCTGGGTGAGGCGTCTCCATACGCAGCAGAAGATGCGGACGTAACACTGCATCTTCATAACCGCTTAATGGAAAACATCGAGCAAGATGAAAAACTAAAAGCGATTTATGAAGAGATCGAAGTACCGCTGATTCCAGTGATGTCTCGTATTGAACGCACAGGTGTATTCATCGATGACATGTTGCTAGGCGCTCAATCGCAAGAGATTGCGGTTCGTCTTGATGAGCTAGAACAGAAAGCTTACGAGATTGCAGAGCAAGAGTTCAACATGAACTCACCAAAACAGCTGCAAGCGATTCTTTTTGAAAAAATGGGTCTACCTGTTATTAAGAAAACGCCATCAGGTGCACCTTCAACCAATGAAGAAGTGCTACAAGAACTCGCACTTGATTACCCGCTACCTAAGCTGATCATTGAGTATCGTGGTCTTGCGAAGCTGAAATCAACTTACACCGATAAGCTGCCGAAGATGATCAATGCTGAAACCGGTCGTGTTCATACGTCTTACCATCAAGCGGTAACGGCGACGGGTCGTTTGTCTTCTACTGATCCAAACCTACAGAACATCCCAATTCGTAATGATGAAGGTCGTCGTATCCGCCAAGCATTCGTGGCACAACATGGTTGGAAGATTCTAGCGGTCGATTACTCTCAAATTGAATTGCGTATCATGGCGCACCTGTCGGGTGATAAAGCGCTTCTGGAAGCGTTCCAACAAGGCAAAGATATTCACGCAGCAACTGCGGCTGAGATCATCGGCGTTAATATTGAGGATGTAACGACGGAACAACGTCGTCGTGCTAAGGCCGTTAACTTCGGTCTTATCTACGGTATGAGTGCCTTTGGTTTGGCTAAGCAGCTAGGGATTCCTCGTGGCGAAGCACAGCACTACATGGATACTTACTTCGAGCGCTACCCTGGTGTAATGCAGTACATGGAAGACACACGCAGTGCTGCTTCAGAGCAGGGCTTCGTTGAAACTATCTACGGTCGTCGTTTGCACCTTCCTGAAATTCAATCTCGTAATGGCATGCGTCGTAAAGCTGCTGAGCGTGCGGCGATCAACGCGCCAATGCAAGGTACAGCGGCAGACATCATCAAGAAAGCGATGCTATTGGTTGATGAGTGGATCCAAGCGGAAGGCGATGGTCGAGTTAAGTTATTGATGCAAGTACACGATGAATTGGTATTTGAAGTAGAAGAGTCATCTTTAGCCGAAATTGAAAGTAAAGTACAACAATTGATGGAATCAGCTGCAGAGCTAGAAGTTCCGCTAGTTGCGGAAGCTGGCCACGGTGACAACTGGGATCAAGCCCACTAATCAGTTTTTGACCTTATTGAGCAAATTAGTATGAGCCAGTGCACAAACACTGGCTTTTTTTTGTCTCAAATAAAGTTGAGTCGTAAGAAGCATTGGGATGTTTTAATAAAACATTCATGAAAAAAAACTACAAAAATTGTTTTCATTTCTGAGCAATTGTTGTACATTAAATCTCGTAGGGTACAGAGGTAAGATGTTCTATCTTTCAGACCTTTTGTTTCACGTTATTGGATTAGGCTGATTCAGCCGCCCCAGTCAGTATTTGACTGGGGCGTTTTTTCTTGTGCGAAAGAAAAATATTTCCAACCTACCATTCCCCCGTAAAATCTCTCATTTTTAGTGCCTTTTATTACACTTTCTCAAGCACCGTGATAACCCCTTATTTGCCTTAGATCTGGAATTCGATCAGCTTTTGGTAATTTAAATCCGTCTCTAAGTTGATTGTTTTATCACTTGAAATAACTTTTATTTTACAAGTAATCGATAAAGGATTGATGGGTTACACCTTATTTATCAGTGTATTGAGTCGGTGAATGGTCAATGTAGTCCATGATTTTCTGTTGTTTCTCGGTGCTGTATTTCAGGGCTTCGGCAGTAATTTGGATGGATTGCGCCATCGAAGAGATATTGTTGGTCGCTTTAACTCACGAATTTACAGAAAAAAATACCCCGCCTATATAAGGAGGGGCATTGATAAGGTGCGAACACTTGATAGTGGCGAGCTAGTCCCCCTCTATATAGAGACTACTCTGAATCGTTGTGTTCTTCGTCTGCTAACTCATCGATCAGTTGGTCTGCAAGCGCTGGTGCGAACCACTCATCCATCTTGGCACGCAGCTGGTCTACGCCGATGCCCTTCATTGAAGAGAAGACATCAACCGCCACATCACCACCGAAAGATTTCGCATCGTTACGAATTTTCAGTAGCTGTGCTTTACGCGCGCCACTTTTCAGTTTGTCTGCTTTTGTTAACAAAACTTGTACTGGGATACGGCTATCGATAGCCCAGTAGATCATTTGTTGGTCAAGGTCTTTCATTGGGTGACGGATATCCATCAATACCACTAAACCTTTCAAGCTTTCACGTCGTTGTAGGTATTCACCTAGCGACTTCTGCCATTTTTTCTTCATCTCAAGTGGTACTTGAGCAAAGCCATATCCAGGTAAATCGACGATATGACAACCGTCCGTTACCTTAAATAGGTTAATTAGCTGAGTTCGACCGGGTGTTTTACTGGTTTTCGCCAAGCTTTTTTGGTTTGTAACGCGATTTAGCGCGCTAGATTTACCAGCATTGGAGCGTCCTGCAAACGCAATTTCGATCCCTTCGTCTTCTGGTAAATGACGAATATCAGGTGCACTGGTAATGAAATGCGTGTTTTGATAATGAATTTTTACGCTCACTGTTAACTCCATCTCGACTTTGTGTAGTCGATTGATTACTTTTTTGTGAATTTGTGTAAAATAACCGTGCTCGGCATAAGGTCGCCTATTGTACCATGAGTGGCAACATAGAGTGGTACTGGAAGCTTGATAATTATAATGGAATGTCATGAAGAAATTAGCGCTAATTTTGAGTCTTTTAGCCAGCTGCTCAGTATGGGCTCAAGGTAGTATTGAAGCTGGTAAAGCCAAATCACAAACATGTGTTGCCTGCCACGGTGCTGACGGCAACAGTCTGATCACTCAGTACCCTAAGCTGGCTGGTCAACACGAGAAGTACCTAGATAAGCAGTTAAAAGAGCTTAAGCTAGGTATGACGAGTGGTGGTAAGCAAGGTCGTTATGAACCTGTAATGGGTGCAATGGCGATGCCTTTATCTGAAGAAGATATGGCTGACCTAGCGGCATACTACGCATCGCTACCTATCTCTAGTAACTCTACTCCTGAAAATGTAGTAGATGAAGGTAAGGTTCTTTACACAGCGGGTAACGCAGAACGCGGCGTAACGGCATGTATTGCTTGTCACGGCCCTCGTGGTAATGGTACCGAACTTTCTGGTTTCCCTAAGATTTCAGGCCAACACGCAGATTACATCAAGGCTCAACTTGAGAAATTTCGCGATGGTAGCCGTAATAACGACATGAATGCGATGATGCGTGATGTAGCTAAAAAGTTAACAGACGCAGAAATTGATACCTTATCGAAGTACGTTGGTGGTTTACACTAATTTGTCGGTTTCTTGCTCTTAGCCAGAGTCAAGGAATGTACGCTCGAGCGAGATTGAAGAGACGCCCCGGTCAGTAATGATCGGGGCGTTTTCTTTTGCATTGGTTTTATTAATGAATTATACACTTATGTCTGATTTATCAATGTGTGATCGATTTGTGTACAAAAGTGTGAAGTCGCACTCTTGTAGTCTTTTTGTAACCGGGTAAAGTAACGGCCATCAGCTAGGAGCTGACTTAGATATGGATGATCATCTAGTCTAACGGTATAGACAGAAATGGATCAGGCTAGGACAGCCCAGCAACAAGGTGTTAGAAAAGGATAGCCAAAACTCATCAGGACGATGAACAACAAACAAATTTGGCATGGAAAGCACCAATAACAAATGGAGATTTGTGTACCAAGTTGAGTATGCAAATTTTGGCCGATATAGGCAGATTTAGAGAGCGATAGGTTTTCCTATCGCTTTTTTTATTGATTTGATGAAAAAACACCCAATACCACTCCACTATAAACTCAGTTTCTGGTATGTTTCGCATCCCTGTTTAAGGATGTGCTATGTATACTTGTCCCTTATGCCATCACCAAGGCGTGAATCACTATTTTGAAGACAAACGCAGAGCCTATCTGCAGTGTCAGCAATGTGAACTGGTATTTGTTAAACCTGAACAAAGGTTAGAAGCAAAAGAAGAAAAAGCACACTATGATCTCCATGAGAACGATCCTAGTGATGCAGGCTATCGCCGCTTTTTATCTCGCATTGCGGATCCACTAACAGACAAAATTTCATCTAACTCACAAGGGTTAGATTTTGGTTGTGGCCCAGGCCCTACGCTATCTATTATGTTAGAAGAAGCCGGACACACCATGGAGTTGTACGATATCTATTACCACCCAGATACCTCTGTGTTGGAAAAAACGTATGACTTTATGACTGCCACGGAGGTGATAGAGCATCTTTATCACCCAGACAAAGTGTGGCAGCAATGGTTGAATTTAGTTAAACCCAAGGGCTGGATTGGTCTTATGACTAAACTAGTAATAGACGTAGATGCGTTTGCTGGTTGGCACTACAAGAATGACCCGACACATGTCGTCTTCTTTAGTCGTCAAACATTCCAGTTTTTGGCAGAGCGGGATAAGCTCGAACTAGAATTTTTTGGAAATGATGTAATTTTACTGAGGAAAGTGCAGTAATGGGTCGTAGTAAGAAATCAAGAAAACCGGGAGCACTTGGCGCCCCGGAACCTATGGTTACTCGTAACCGTAGTGAATCTGATGTTGAAGGTCGTGAACGTAAGCGTGTTAAAAAACGTAAAGGCCTTAAGTCTGGCAGTCGTCACTCAGATGGTAGCGAAGCAAAACAGCGTAAAGCTGCACAAGCTCGTGACCCTCGTTTAGGCAGCAAGAAAAAAATCCCGCTGATCGTTGAACCGGTGAAGAAGCCGACTAAACAAGAGCGCAAGCTATCTAACGAACAAGAGTTAGAGATGCTTGAGAATGATGCTCAACTGAACACATTGCTAGATCGTATCGAAAATGGTGAAAACCTAGGTGCTGGTCTACAGAAGTTTGTTGATGAGAAACTTGATCGTATCGAACACCTAATGGGCCGCTTAGGTCTACTAGAGCCAGAAGACGATGAAGAAGAGATCTTCGAAGAAGCACCGGTTGCATCTAAGAAGAAAGCGAGCTCTGACGAAGACTTGCTATCTCAATTCGAAGATTTCGATTTAGACAGCTTTAAAGGTTAATAGCCAATGAACGTAACCTTATTAGCAATTGCTGGTGGAATTATCATTCTCGGCTTGGGCTCTTACGCAGGTTACCTTCTACTTCAAGTGAAGAAGCAGACGGAGTTGCAAAAGCAGCATCAAGCACTAGCCATTGAAAAACGTAACGCGACGATTTACGACAACGTAAATACTTTGTGCTTAGCGGGTATTCAAGGGCAATGTGACTTACCTGAGATCAGTATCCGAGTGTGTATCATTATGGATAATGTGCAGGGTGATGAGCGTGTCGATTTTGATTCTGAGTATCCTGCTCTTTCTGAGCTGTACCACATCGTAAAAGATATGGCTCGCGGAGATGAAAGGCAGGAGCTGACCAAGAAAGAACGCATGCAGCAGAATCTCACACGCCATAAGGCAGAGACTCGCTTGAATGATGCGGTCATCGAGGATTTGAAAAGATTGCAGGAGAAGGTTAAACCACTCAACAATCAAATCAACATTCAGATGATCTAGTCACTAAGACTATTTAATATAGAGGCTTGTTTAACATTTAGTTTTCAAGACGCGCAGTTTTTAAGATGCGCTGCTTTTGAGACATACAGCTTTTAAGACTCATTGTCTTTAGTGCGATTTGTCTTTAACAGATAGTGTTAAATGAGCCTTCTTACCTTTTGCGTCTCGTTAATCCCGACGCTTTGTTAGTGATCAAGCTAGCAGTTCTGAGTTTTTGTCTGAAAAATTGATTTTGTCTTAGAACGGCCTTACTGGTCGTGTGGCAAAATAACCCGTCTATATTTTAATGTATGTAAAATGATTTGAGAGACCTTAGGTTCTCGCGGATCTAAATTGGAAATACCGCTATGTCGAGCAAGCCAGTAACAACGAATCAGCAAATCGTTTGGGATCAAGAGATCTTAAACAAGTACAACTATTCGGGACCTCGTTACACCTCATACCCAACTGCGTTGGAGTTTCATGAAGCGTTTACCGTCGCTGATTACGACATGGCGTGTACTCAATATCCTGAGCGTCCACTCTCTCTTTACGTGCATATTCCATTCTGTCACAAGCTTTGTTACTACTGTGGTTGTAATAAAGTCATTACTCGTCACTCGCATAAAGCGGATGAGTACCTTGATGTTATTGAACATGAAATCCGCCAACGCGCCTCTTTATTGAATGGTCGTGAAGTGACTCAATTGCACTTCGGTGGTGGTACGCCAACGTTTTTGACCAAAACACAAATCACTCGCTTGATGATGATTCTGCGTGAGGAATTTAACTTCACCGCTGACGCTGAGATCAGTATTGAAGTTGACCCGCGTGAGATTGAGCTGGATGTTCTCGATCACCTACGTAACGAGGGCTTTAATCGTCTGAGTATTGGTGTGCAAGACTTCAATAAAGAAGTACAGAAGCTGGTTAACCGTGAGCAAGATGAAGAGTTCATCATTGCGATGGTTCAACGAGCGAAAGAGCTAGGCTTCCGCTCAACTAACCTTGATTTGATTTACGGCCTACCAAAGCAGACTCAAGCTTTGTTCGCTGAAACATTGAAGCAAGTGCTGGAGATGAAACCGGGTCGTCTATCGGTATTTAACTACGCACACATGCCTCAGCTGTTTGCTGCGCAGCGTAAGATTAAAGACGAAGACCTACCGGAAGCGAAAGAGAAAATGGCTATCTTACAAGATACCATCGAGACGCTAACGGGAGCGGGTTACCAGTTCATCGGTATGGACCACTTTGCTCTACCTGAAGATGAGCTAGCGGTTGCTCAGCGTGAAGGCATTCTGCATCGTAACTTCCAAGGCTACACTACCCAAGGTGAAGCTGACCTAATTGGCTTCGGTGTTTCTGCTATCTCTATGGTGGGCGATGCTTACGCACAAAACCAAAAAGAGCTGAAGAAGTACTACGCTCAGGTGAATGACCTGTGCCATGCACTTTGGAAAGGCGTGGCACTAGACAGTGACGACCTTCTACGTCGTGAGGTGATCAAGCAGCTTATCTGTAACTTTAAGCTTGATAAGACCATGATTGAATCTGAGTTCTCGGTTAACTTTAGTCGCTACTTCAAAGAAGATTTAGAGCTTCTACAAACCTTCATCAACGACGATTTGGTTGAAGTCGATGATAAAGAAATCCGCGTTACTCTGCGTGGCCGTTTGCTGATCCGTAACATCTGTATGTGTTTTGATAAATATCTACGTGCCAAGGCTCGCCAGCAGCAATTCTCTCGCGTTATCTAACAGTGCGATAGAGAATAGAACAATAAAAAATGCCAGCATCATGCTGGCATTTTTGTATCTGACTCATTCGATTTCTGCGTGACTTAGGTGAGGCTCTGTTTGGTATTTTGTTTGACCTTGGTGTTGCTGAGGTCGGTAGGCCATTGGTCAAACGGAACTGGACGGCTGTATAAGAATCCTTGAGCAAGTGGGCACTGCAGCTGCTTGAGGAGTTCAGCCTGTTGCTGTGTTTCAACGCCTTCTGCCACCAAGCTTACTTTGAAACCCTTAGTGATGTTAACGATGGCCGCGACGATGGAGCTGTCTAGATTCTCTTTTTCTAGCTTGCTGACAAAGCTGCGATCGATCTTTAAGCAGTCAAATGGCAGTTTCTGCAGATAGGCTAGGGATGAGTAGCCAGTGCCGAAGTCATCAATCGCAATTGAGATACCGAGTGCTTTTAGCGTTAGCATGTTGTCAATGATGGTCGGGTCATTGTCGACGATGCGTGACTCCGTGATCTCTAGTGTCAGGTTGCCTGCTAGAAGCTTGGTGTCACGTAGCGTGCCTTTAACTAGTTCGACAAAGCTACTTTCGCTTAGTTGATCGACCGATAGATTGACGTGAATCGAGAAGTCTTTGCTCCACTTTCCTGACTCAATCGCGATTGCTGTATCTCGGCAGGACTTATGCAGAATCTGTTTTCCGATATCGTAAATGAGCCCGCTCTCTTCCGCGAGAGGAATAAACTCGAGTGGCGAGATCACCCCTTCATCGGTTATCCAGCGAGCTAAAGCTTCCGCCCCTATGGTTGAGCCGGACTCCAGATCAATAATAGGCTGATAAAAGGGTTCGAATTGCTGCAGTTCGATCGCTTTGTTGAGGCGGGCTAGCATCTTGGTTCGGTGCCTAGAGGCCTTGCCCATTTCTGGACTATAGATGCTGACACGAGCTTTGTCTTGCTTGGCATTGCTCAGTGCAATACTGCTGTTGCGAAGCCATAAGGTAATGTCTTGGTCATTTGAGACGTGAACGACACCAATGGACACCTTAATCACCACGCTTTCTGATTCCATGGAAAATGGCGAAGCAAAGGTTTGGAGTAGTCGGTTAGCAAGCAGCTGAACATCGTCATCTTGAGTTACATTGGGTGCGTAAATCGCGAATTCATCGCCACCAGTGCGAGCCAACAAGTACTCTGTTGGCAGAATGCCACGCAGTCTAGCGGCTGCGATGATCAGCAGTTGGTCGCCATTGTAATGACCTAGACTGTCATTGATATCGCGGAAGCGATCGATACCAACCAAATAAAGCGTTCCTTCCTCTGTTTCGGTGCTTTTCTTTGCAGCATCAATAAAGCCTTCTCGGCTATACAGTTTGGTTAGTGAGTCATAGGTAAGCTGAGACTGTAATGCGTGAAACGAGGCCTTTAAGTTACTAGCCATTTCATTGAATGAGTCCACCAGCATACTGGTTTCATAGATATGCCCCGTCTTTGGCATGCTCGTGTCCCAATCGCCCTTAGCAAGACGCTTTGCCGCATCTGCTGTCGAGGTAATAGGTTGGATTACGCGATTAAAAGCAATTAACCCTGCAATGACCCCAATGCAACTTAGTGCTAGCCCGAGCAACCAACTGTTTCTTTGGTTTTCTGGCAACTCACCGAGCAGATTGCTTTCAGGGATCGACACCCCAATAAACCACGTGAGGCCGTGTTCATCTTCGTAAGGGGTGATTTGGTTGAAGTAGCGTTCGTTGTCTAGGCGGAAGCTAAAGCGCTGCTCGCCCAAATTATCGATTAGGTGGAATTGGTCTACGTAACTGGCGCTTTCACGTATGACGGGGGTAGCACTCTCTGTTGCCAGTAAGCGTTGGCCTTTATTGGTTTTTCCTGTTCCCCATGAAACGACACTGCCTCCGCCTGAGTGTGCGACCAAGCGCTGCTGCTTATCGATGATATAAACAGAGGCATCTGTTCTATCTTTGAGCTTTCTGAGAAACGCATTGAAGGTATTGATTTTGATATCGCTGACGACGACGGCTTTGAATTCATTACCATCATAGATAGGGGAGAGAGCAGATAAGGTGATTTCTTGGCGTTCGTCAGCATTGGCATAAATTGGTGACCATAACGGTTTTTTCTGTGTCGCAACGGGTGTGTACCAAGGACGGATTCTTGGATCGTAACCTGAAATCACCGATCGAATGTCTTCACTAATCTTGCTGCCACGGTAAATGACCAACTGATCATTAGTGCGTTCGTCTTGCACCATCAAGGTGTAGCCTTTGTTGGCTTCTTTGCGGAAACCGACGTAGTTACCATCTTCAGAACCAAAGCCGATCACATCGAGTTGAGGTACAGCAGTGTAATGGTCTGAAAACGTATAAAAAATATAGTCTTGGACCTTACTAAGGTTGCCCGCTTGATAAAGATGGTGGTAGCCGATGTTATGGCTGAGTGAGAGGTTCGCATGAAATGGCTTTTCTAAAAAATTAGACAGGCTTTGGTGAACGTGGTCAGTAAGTGATGTTAGCTGGCGTGCACTAACATCACTCACCATCTCTTTGTAGCTTTGCTTTTGAGTAAAAACCATTACGCCCATAGTGAATAGAAAAATCATCACGAATGGCAGAACCACTGCGGTTCTCAAGGTAATTTGTGTTTTCAAAGACATCTTTAGCTACAACTTTGGTGAATAGTGTACTGTAATTGTACCGACACTATTCAGACCAAGCGACACTTTTTTGGTTAAAAAGTAGCTGCATCGAGAGTCATATTAGGTCAGTACAGCTCTTTAAGCTTGCGAGTTAGGGTGTTTCTTCCCCAACCTAAAACCTTGGCTGCATCTTGTTTGTGACCATTAGTATGGTTGAGTGCAGCCTCAAGTAGTATACGTTCAAACTCTGGTAGCGCATAAGTCAGCAGTTCTTTTTCTCCTGAATCAAGCGCACACTTCGCCCAATTAGCGAGCAGTTGTTGCCAGTTATCTCCAGTTCCAGAGGTTGTCACTACTTTTTCTTCTAGCAGCTCTGGGGGAAGGTCTGAAGGGAGAATTTCGCTGCCACTCGCCATCACGGTGAGCCAGCGACAAATGTTCTCAAGCTGACGCACGTTACCCGGCCAATTCAGCTGATTGAGCTTTAAAATGGTCTCAGGATGCAGTGTTTTCACTTCAACACCGAGCTCTTCGGCGGCTGATGCTAGGAAGTGATGAGTCAGCTTTTCAATGTCTTGTTTACGTTCGCGAAGTGCCGGGATATGGATTCGGATAACGTTGAGTCGGTGGAAAAGGTCTTCACGGAAGTCGCCTTCATGCACCAATCGTTCAAGATCTTGGTGGGTTGCGGCAACGATACGAACGTCAACCTTAACTGCTGAGTGCCCACCCACACGATAAAATTGACCATCGGAAAGTACTCGTAGCAGGCGAGTCTGAATATCGAGTGGCATGTCGCCGATCTCATCAAGAAACAGTGTGCCTCCGTTGGCCTGTTCGAAGCGCCCTTGGCGAACGCTGTTAGCACCGGTAAAGGCGCCTTTCTCGTGGCCAAACAACTCAGATTCGATCAGATCCTTGGGAATTGCCGCCATGTTCAAAGCTATGAATGGCTTTTTAGCTCTTGGGCTGTGACGGTGCAAAGCGTGAGCGACTAACTCCTTACCAGTACCTGATTCGCCATTGATGAGTACTGAAATAGATGATCGAGACAAACGGCCAATAGCACGGAAAACCTCTTGCATTGCTGGCGCTTCACCGATGATTTCAGGCGCGTTGGTATCTTCGGCTACTTCACTGGCTTGCTCACGTTTCTGTTCTTGGCTGTGCGCGATCGCTCGCTCCACTAGAGTCAGTGTCTCATCAATATCGAACGGCTTTGGTAGATATTCAAAGGCGCCTTTTTGATAAGCATTTACCGCAGCATCAAGGTCTGAGTGCGCGGTCATGATGATCACGGGTAGGTCAGGGGAGCGTTGATGAACCTGATGCAGCAGCTCAATCCCATCAATGCCGGGCATGCGAATATCCGATACCAATACGTCAGGTGTCTCGCGCTCAAGCGCAAGTAATACGCTCTCAGCATCAGCGAATGTTTCACACTTTATATCCGCAGATGAAAGTGTTTTTTCTACTACCCAGCGGATAGAGCTGTCGTCATCGACGACCCAAACGTATCCCTTACTCATAATTCAATTCCTTTGCAGCCAAATCTATTGTGATAATCATTGTTGTTTTTATGATGTCTTTAATTTTTGTGTTACCGAGTTAAGCCTTTGATCTCGCAGTCCAATAGCGAGGTTCTTGTAACCTAAATCGGCAGGTAAATCGTGAATGTGGTGCTGCCCGGCCAGCTTTCAACATCAATTTTCCCATTGTGTTGATCGATCAGGTTTTGAGATATCGATAACCCTAAGCCTGTGCCACCCTCTCGACCGCTGACCATTGGGTAAAAAAGCGTGTCTTTTAATTCGTCGGGGATGCCTGGGCCGTTATCGCTGATCTCAATTCGAGCAGCGAGTTTGTGTCGCTGCCCATGAATGTTTGCTTGATGCACCGTTCTGGTGCGAATGGTGATTTTCCCTGATTCCTGAGTCTTTAGAATCTGCGCCGCATTGCTCACGATATTGAGCATGGCTTGTTCAACTTGCGCAGAATCCATCAAAATCGCAGGTAGGCTTGGATCGTAATCTCGCTCGATAGCGAGCGTCGAACCTGATTCGAGCTCAACCAGTTGCCTTACTTTTTCGAGTATCTGGTGAAGGTTCTCTTCTGATTTGGTTCCTGGCTTTTGCGGGCCAAGCAGGCGATCGACTAAAGCGCGCAAGCGGTCGGCTTGCTCAATAATGATCTGGGTGTACTCATTCAGAGACTGATCAGGGAGCATCTTTCCAAGTAGTTGCGCAGCACCTCTTAAACCACCCAATGGGTTCTTGATCTCATGTGCTAACCCACGCACCAGCAGCTTAGCCGCTTGTTGTTGTGCGTGTTGGTTAAGCTCTTGGCTGAGTCTTCTTTGTTGGTCAATCTTGCGCATCTCAACCAATAACAGCGTTTCACGTTGCCAAGAGATTGGGCTAACCGTCACCTCAAGCATCAGCGGGCGGTTATCAACGACGAAGGTCACGTCACTGTCGGTAATGCTCTGGCCGCTTTGTAGAGGTTGAGTTAGAAGTGCTAAGTCGAGCGAGGCGTGTTGGATAAGTTGGCTCAGTGGATGATCAACGATGCGTCGCGCGCTCTGTGAAAAGAGTTGTTCAGCCGCCGGATTGGCGTAGCGGACATACAGTTGCTCATCGAGCATCAATGTCGAAGTCACCATATTGTCGAGAATGGCGCTGGAAAGATGATGTGTATCTATGCTGTCGCTTTTGGCTGATCGATTCACTATTTCGTCCTTGAATTGGTGCTTTTCCCACTGCACCAAATTGGTGCGCAGCTAAGTTCAAGTATGGCGCATATCAACCAGAAGCTAAAGATAATTCATTAGAGTCGCTGAAAGCTGCTTCGATTTGGTGAAAAGTAGAGGTAATCCAGTCTCTTTTAACACATTGGCCTACTTGAGCGTCGCTCGATGTAAATACACGGTGACTGGACTAGTAGATGCAATAAGCTTGCCGCTTCTATGTGCTTGAATTGCAATGGTGTGAGTACCTCGATCGATACCTTTTAATTCCCAAATAGGTTGGGTCTGTGGGGCGCCATAACGACGGCCATCGAGTATCAATTGTAATTGCTCCCCGATACCAAGTTTTCGGTTGAGATCTATCTGAATCGGGATTAAGCCGCGGTTGCTATGAATGGTTTGATCATGAACTGGAGTCAGCATGGTGAGGGCTAATTGAGTGGGGACCTCACGTTTTGTGGTTTCTGTTTTTGCCTGATTTTTAGCTGGCGTTGCCGTTTTAGTTGTAGGTAAAGCAGCGGTGTCTACCGGAGTTGAGGCCTCAAATTTAGGGGCGGGTGCTGAAGCTTGCACATCTGGCAGGCGAAGAGCCTCGGCATCTTGAGCGCTAGGGTTATCACTAAAGTGGAGCACGCCATCCTCATCCACCCAGGTATACACCGTTTGAGCAGAGCACGAGAGCGCGACTGTTAACCCGATCAGTAACAGTATATTTTTCATATCTTTAGCCTCTTTGTCACCACTAGGTGATTTCACGTTTGGCGTTGGTTTTATTGTATTTAGCGCGACAGCCTCTGAGGGCTTTTGTCTAAGGTATGGTACGAGGAGGGGAGCGTCGAGAGAATATAAAAAAGGCCCGCCTGCGAGGCGAGCCTAATATTTAGTCAGCGATTCTTACAAGATTGCAGTAAGAAATGGCTTATCTCTACAGGAGATTAAACTGAGTAGTACAGTTCAAACTCAAGTGGGTGTGTAGCCATGTTCACGCGTTGTACGTCGTCAGATTTCAGAGTGATGTAAGAATCGATGAAATCGTCAGAGAATACGCCGCCAGCTGTTAAGAACTCACGGTCTTCGCTAAGCGCTGCTAGAGCTTCTTGTAGAGATTCTGCAACTGTTGGGATTTCAGCTGCTTCTTCTGCAGGAAGGTCGTATAGATCTTTATCCATAGCTTCGCCTGGGTGAATCTTGTTCTTGATACCGTCAAGGCCAGCCATAAGCATTGCTGAGTAGCATAGGTATGGGTTCGCTGCTGGGTCACCAAAACGTAGCTCGATACGACGTGCTTTAGGGCTTGGTACTACTGGGATACGGATAGAAGCAGAGCGGTTACGTGCTGAGTAAGCAAGCATTACAGGTGCTTCGAAACCAGGTACAAGACGCTTGTACGAGTTAGTTGATGGGTTAGCAAACGCGTTGATTGCACGAGCGTGCTTGATTACACCACCGATGTAGTAAAGCGCCATTTCAGATAGGCCGCCGTACTTATCACCAGCAAACAGGTTAACGCCGTCTTTTGCTAGAGATTGGTGAACGTGCATACCAGAACCGTTGTCACCAACTAGTGGCTTAGGCATGAATGTCGCTGTTTTACCAAATGCGTGAGCAACGTTGTGTACAACGTACTTGTAGATTTGAGTTTCATCAGCTTTCGCTGTTAGCGTGTTGAAGCGAGTTGCGATTTCGTTTTGACCCGCAGTTGCTACTTCGTGGTGGTGAGCTTCAACTACTAGGCCCATCTCTTCCATTACTAGACACATTGCTGAACGGATGTCTTGAGATGAATCTACAGGAGCTACTGGGAAGTAACCGCCTTTAACGCCAGGACGGTGACCTTTGTTACCGCCTTCGATGTCAGAACCTGTGTTCCAAGCTGCTTCTACGTCATCAATCTTGAAGAAAGAACCAGACATGTCGTTTGAGAACTTAACGTCGTCAAATAGGAAGAATTCTGGCTCTGGACCAACTAGAACTGTGTCTGCGATACCTGTAGAACGTAGGTATTCTTCAGAACGTTTAGCGATAGAGCGTGGGTCACGGTCGTAGCCTTGCATTGTTGCAGGCTCAAGGATGTCACAACGGATGTTTAGCGTTGCGTCTTCTGTGAATGGGTCCAGTACAGCAGATGCTGCATCTGGCATCATTACCATGTCAGATTCGTTAATGCCTTTCCAACCAGCTACTGAAGAGCCGTCAAACATTTTGCCTTCTTCGAAGAAGTCTGCATCAACTTGGTGAGAAGGAATAGAGATATGCTGCTCTTTACCTTTTGTATCAGTAAAACGTAAGTCGATAAATTTAACTTCGTTCTCTTGGATCAGGGATAGTACATTTTCTACTGACATCTTGGATAACCTCCAGTGTTATTAATTCGGTATTAGCTCGATTCGGTTGAAACTAGCATTGATTAATGTCTATAAGTGCATTAATCGATGCTGATTTATCTATAGCCAAAAACGTGCCAAAAAAATTATTCCATTAATTTCAATGATTTACTTGTTTTTCAATTTTGCCTAATCTGGTTTTTGCACCAAAATGATCTTTGTCTGCACCTTGTTGGTGCAATGATTTGTCTGTGCACCAATATGAGACATAAGCGAGCACCATTCAGCAATGAATTGCCTAAGTTGTCAATCCACTTTTGTTATTTTGCGGGAGATTTGGCTCGCCACTCGCCGGTGATGCTTTTTTAGAGTCCTACGAATTTGGCTGCTCAACACTGTACTGAATCAAAGTTAAGCGGATATGAATCGCTAATAAAGAAAAAAGCCTTGGTTCAGATCACATATTTCTGGGTTTTTGTCTAGAATCTGGTATATTATTGACCGTTTTTTAAATCAAGCTAGCTGTTATTATCCAAACTTTTGAGATAAGTGACGGCTACTTTTATGAGTGAATCGAGAATCCATGTCTACTCCACAGATTGATAAGTTAAGAAATATCGCGATCATCGCGCACGTTGACCACGGTAAAACGACTTTGGTTGATAAACTGCTACAACAGTCAGGCACTCTTGAGTCTCGTGGTGAAGCTGAAGAGCGTGTCATGGATTCGAATGACATCGAAAAAGAGCGTGGCATTACAATCCTTGCTAAGAACACAGCAATCAACTGGAATGATTACCGCATCAACATCGTAGATACTCCGGGACACGCGGACTTCGGTGGTGAAGTTGAGCGTATCATGTCTATGGTTGACTCTGTTCTGCTTATCGTTGACGCAGTTGATGGCCCAATGCCTCAAACTCGTTTCGTAACGCAAAAAGCATTCGCACACGGTCTTAAGCCAATCGTTGTAATCAACAAGATTGACCGCCCAGGCGCTCGTCCTGATTGGGTTATGGATCAAGTATTCGACCTTTTCGACAACCTAGGTGCTACTGATGAGCAACTAGACTTCACAGTTGTTTACGCTTCAGCTCTAAACGGTTGGGCAACAATGACTGAAGGCGAAACTGGCGAGAACATGGAACCATTGTTCCAAGCTGTTGTTGATACAGTAGACGCGCCTGCAGTTGACCTTGACGGCCCACTACAAATGCAAATTTCGCAACTTGATTACAGCTCTTACGTAGGTGTTATCGGTGTTGCTCGTGTTACTCGTGGTTCTGTTAAGCCAAACCAACAAGTAACTATCGTAAATGCAGAAGGCAAAAAACGTAACGGTAAAGTAGGTACAGTTCTTGGTTATCTAGGTCTTGACCGTCACGAAGTTGAGCAAGCTAACGCTGGCGACATCATTGCAATCACTGGTCTTGGTGAGCTGAAAATTTCAGACACTATCTGTGACGTAAATAATGTTGAAGCAATGACTCCGCTTTCTGTTGATGAACCAACAGTAACAATGACGTTCCAAGTAAACACTTCTCCGTTCGCGGGTAAAGAAGGTAAGTTCGTTACTTCACGTAACATCCTTGAGCGTCTAGAAAAAGAACTAGTACACAACGTTGCACTACGTGTTGAAGAAACTGATAACCCAGATCGTTTCCGTGTTTCTGGTCGTGGTGAACTTCACCTATCTATCCTGATCGAAAACATGCGTCGTGAAGGCTTCGAGCTAGCTGTATCTCGTCCAGAAGTTATCATCAAGAAAGACGAAGATGGCAACCTAACTGAACCGTTTGAAACTGTGACTATCGACGTGCTTGAAGAGCACCAAGGTGGCATCATGGAAAACATCGGTCTACGTAAAGGTGAGCTAACTGATATGTCTCCAGATGGCAAAGGCCGTGTTCGCATGGACTTCATGATGCCTTCTCGTGGTCTTATCGGTTTCCAAACTGAGTTCCTAACTCTAACGTCTGGTTCTGGTCTTCTTTACCACTCATTTGATCACTACGGTCCTCACAAAGGCGGCGTAATCGGTCAACGTAACAACGGTGTTCTAATCTCGAACGCGACTGGTAAAGCACTGACTTACGCACTATTCAACCTACAAGAACGTGGTCGTCTATTTGCTGAGCACGCAGATGAAGTATACGAAGGTCAAATCATCGGTATTCATAACCGTTCAAACGACCTAACAGTAAACTGTCTGAAAGGTAAGCAGCTAACGAACGTTCGTGCATCAGGTACTGATGAAGCACAGGTTCTTTCGCCACCTATCCGTCACACTCTAGAGCAAGCTCTTGAGTTCATCGACGAAGACGAACTAGTAGAAGTAACGCCTGTAAGCATTCGTATCCGTAAGAAACTTCTTACTGAAAACGAACGTAAGCGTGCAGCACGTCCAGCTAAGGCTTAATTGCCAGCTGACGAGCTTCTAGCTAAGTAAATAAGAAAGCCCTGAGTAGCCAAGCTGCTCAGGGCTTTTGTTTTTTAGTTAGCTAAGATACGAGTAAACGAGATGCGGGATACGAAGAGTGTGTTCGATATCTACTTAGCGAATCGTCCTTCCAGAATTGAGGAGCGAAATATCTGGAATCTAGCTTTTGATTCCTAGGTGACTTTCAACGAACTGAACTCGCTCAGCGACCGACATAAAGGGCACTTCAACTACCTTATAACCTAGCTCTCGATAGACTTTGACCAGCGAGTGGTGAATCTCTAATGCTTCTTCAAATGGGTAAGGGCGCACTTCATCTTGAACATAAATGGAAGCCTCAGGGCAACAGAACAACACTTGAGGGTGATAGCCTTGGCTCGCTTCTCGGTAGTTCTCAGTAACCTCAAGGCTGGCCTGGGACAAGTAACCGCAGATGTCGGGAATAGCGCGATCGAGAAACGCAATCGGACGTTGATTGGCTTGGTCTTTTTGTTCGCTCATGACGGTTAAACATAGGCGAGCAAAGCCCGGAAGGTTTAACCAAGGTAAGATACCGTTCTCAAGTTGGCTCTGCTGTTCGATTAACTGGCGAGAGGACTCAGAGAAGGTTGGGTAACCCGCATCTGCCAAGGCATTAATTAGTGTGGTCTTTCCGGCGCCAGGGCCGCCAGTAATAATGATTGGGTTCATACGGGCTTATCTTTATTTGTGTCTACGGGCGTTATTTCTGGTTCAGTTGAGCTAGGAACTTATCCGATTCTGCTATTGCAGCATTCATCTGTTTGATCGCGTAGGCGATGTCTTTTTCTAAGCTCATAAATTCACCCTGCAGTGAACCCACAGCACTCGCATTGAGGTTGTGCTTCAAGTAAAGCGTGTTATCGCGAAGGGTATTGAGCACGGGATCCATTTTCTTCTCGGCGCGCTTCATTGCTGACAGCATCGTTTGGTAAGACGATTTGGTTTCACGCAACTTTTGCTCACTCGAGCGGCGCAGTGAATCACTGGTGTAGAGATCTAATTCATTCTGCCACTCTTCAAACAGCGCATCTGACACATCTTCGATCGCAGCAATACGATCACTGACATTTTGCGCGGCTTTCTCACTGTCTTGGTATTTATCGTTGATCTGGTTGTACATGTCTTCAAGGTCGCCACCACTGAAGTTAGTCAGGCTGCTGAGTGCTTCAAGTGCGCTGGTAAACTCTTCCTGAGCATCCTGCTGCGACTCTTTAGCGTCTTCTACTCTATCGACCATGATGTCACGTTTGTGGTAGCCCACCTGTTCCATTGCAGAGTAATAAGCGGATTGGCATCCAGTAAGAGTAAAAATAGAGAGGACTATAACTATTAAATAAGGCATCCTAGTTTCCTATAGTTAAATAAAGGAATATTAGTTAGGACTATGAACGAGTTACCAGGGAGTTACAAGTTGAAGATAAAAAAGGTCGCTACACTCAGTATTCAGTTCTCTCGCTATCTTTTGGCGCGAATGACGCACGATAGAGTGAATGTGAATGCGGGCTACTTGGCGTACATTACTTTGCTCTCGATCGTTCCTATGCTGACGGTATTGCTCTCTATCTTGTCGTCATTCTCCATCTTTGCTGATGTTGGTATCGTGATTCAAAACTTCGTTATTACCAACTTTGTTCCTGCATCTGGGGATGCAGTACACGGCGCGTTGTTGGAGTTCGTTGCCAATACCGGAAAGATGACGGCGGTAGGTAGTGTGTTCTTATTCATTGCAGCGCTGATGCTGATTTCGAATATTGATAAGAACTTAAACTACATCTGGCGAGTAACGGAAAAGCGTCGTGCGGTGCTGTCTTTCTCTATGTACTGGATGGTGCTCACGCTTGGACCAATTCTAGTGGGAGCGAGCATTGCTGCAACGTCTTACGTGACCTCATTGAGCTTGCTGCAAAATGAGGTGGTGTCTGGTGCTTTTAATACCGTAATTCGCAAACTTCCTTTGATTCTCTCTTTCTTTGCGTTTTTCGGTCTGTATCTGCTGGTTCCCAACAAAAAGATACACTTTTCTCATGCAGCTGCAGGTTCTCTAGTGGCGGCTCTGCTGTTTGAATTAAGCAAGAAAGGCTTCGCGGCCTACATTACTCAATTCCCTTCTTACCAGTTGATTTATGGTGCATTGGCGGCAATTCCAATTCTATTTGTCTGGGTTTATTTGTGCTGGTTGATCGTGCTGGTTGGTGCTGAGGTGACGGCCGCATTGGGTGAGCAGGAACAGTGGAGTGACCCGAAAGAAATGGTACACTCGTCGGATAAAGACAAAATCACAGAGCAAGGAAACAACAGTGATAGCACTGATCCAGAGAGTAAGTGAAGCTGCCGTCCGTGTTGATGGCGAAGTAGTTGGTGAGATTGAGCAAGGCTTATTGGTTTTGTTAGGCGTAGAAAAAGGTGATGATGAAACCAAAGCCAAACGTTTGATGGAACGAGTAACCACTTATCGTGTCTTTGGAGATGAAGACGATAAAATGAACCTCAACGTGAAGCAGGTAGAAGGTAAGGTATTAGTGGTGTCTCAATTCACTCTGCCAGCCGATACCAAAAAAGGGACACGAGCAGGGTTTTCTCGTGGTGCTCACCCAGAAGATGCTGAGCGTCTCTACAACTATTTCTCAGACCAATGTGAATCAGTGTTGCCAACGGAACGTGGCCGATTCGCAGCCGACATGAAAGTGTCTTTGGTTAATGATGGCCCAGTGACATTCTGGCTGCAGGTTTAGGCTTAAAGGAATAAGCATGTTTAAACTCATAACACCGACCACCGAAAATCAGCTAAACAAGTATTACCATTTTCGTTGGCAGATGCTCCGTGAACCTTGGCGAATGCCGGTAGGCTCAGAGCGCGATGAATACGACCCAATGAGTCACCATCGCATGATTGTTGATGGTCGTGGTCGCCCGATGGCGATTGGTCGCTTGTATATCACCCCAGATCTAGAAGGTCAGATCCGCTACATGGCGGTGAAGAACTCTCGCCGAAGCAAAGGTATGGGCTCATTGATTCTAGTCGCACTTGAGTCATTGGCTCGCCAAGAGGGCGCTAAGCGCTTGGTGTGTAATGCACGTGAAGATGCGATCTCATTCTATGAGAAGAATGAATTTGAACGTCGCGGTGAGATTAATGACCAACGTGGCCCTGTACGTCACCAACAGATGGTTAAGCACCTTGACCCAATGGCAGATGTTCTGCGTAAGCCTGAGTGGTGTAATGAGCTGCAGCAGCGCTGGGAACATCAGATCCCGATCAGTGACAAGATGGGCATCAAGATTAACCAATACACGGGTTACCAGTTTGAGTGTAGTGCTCAGCTGAATCCTAACTTGAACCCGCATAACACCATGTTTGCAGGCTCCGCCTTTACCTTAGCGACCTTAACGGGTTGGGGTATGACTTGGTTACTGATGAAAGAGCGTGGCCTGACAGGTGATATCGTGCTGGCAGACAGTAATATTCGTTATCGTCACCCGGTTGAGCAAAACCCAGTGGCCTCTACCTCATTGGATGGGATCAGCGGTGATTTAGACCGCCTCGCGTCGGGCAGAAAGGCACGTATCATCATTCATGTGACTATTAACAGTGGTGATGTGGAAGCGGTAGAGTTTACCGGAACCTACATGTTGATCCCCGACTATAAAAAGATACTTTCGACAGATTCAAATGGGAGCGAATAGCTAACACCGGTAATACTGTAAAGATTGACTGAAAGCGCTACTCCTGAGGAGTGGCGCTTTTTTGTTGGCAGTCGTTAATCTCAGAATACTCAGCTTGGGTGAGCTTGCCTGAGATTTGATGGCATGTGTCCGATAGGGTAATCGATAGGGTGTGTTGCTCGGCTTTAAGCAAGTCGAGCTCTCCAGACACCTCACCATTGAGCGTTTGAATCCTTTGTTCGCCTTGCTCTGCTGCCGATGCACCAATAATGTGCATCGGTTCGAGAGTGAAGCGTCCACGGTCAAAATTCGCATTGAGCTCTGGGATTTCAAACACGTTATCAGTCGATGTTTCAGAAAGCTTGTCGTTAAAGGTCATCACACCTTGGCGAACGCTGCCTTTGAGTTGTCCTGTGGTTGAATAGCCGATCATCAGTGAATCGCCGTATAACCCAGCGGCTTGAAGTTCGAACTCGCCATAACCTGTTGCATCGAGCGGTAATTCAAGTTGTTGCAGCATGGGTGCTATCGGTAACCCATCGGCAGAGATATCTAAGCTCCATGGCTTGCTGATTTGGTTAAAATCGAGTGTTGCATTGGCTTCAATATAGCCATTCCTAAGTGGCGCAAACAGACGTGTCAGCGTCCATTTCCCTTGTTCGCTATTCATCTCAACCACCGGCTGTGCGCTAACAATGTTTTGGTAACTGGCATCGTTTGCGCTCGCCATCAATTTGCCTTGCCATAAGCCCAGTTTTCTATCTTGCATAAATTGAACCTTATGCCCTTCGACATGTAACCCTGAGGCCTGCCAGTAAGGCTTTTGTGCGAGTTGGATGAGTTGACTGCGTTCTATGTTAAGTCGGCTAATCTCGACGCTCTGGACCTGTGTGAGCCAAGGTAATAGGCGAGCGGCGGCTAGAGGGTTATCTTGGTTTTCAGTGACCCATTTTATGCCTTGCAGGTCGAGCTGCTCTAATTCAATGCTGCTAGGGGTGACTTCGCCATTGAGTTGTACAGTGCCCTGCAGGAATTGAGTATAGAAATCTTCGATTAGAATCTGGTTTGGCTCTAGGCTTAGCTTGATATTTGGCTCGATGAACATGTCATCATCAATGGTCACTCCTTCTGCTTGCAGAGAGAAAATGGCTTTCTGCTGCTTCCACAGTTCAAAGGGCAGTTGGATATTTTCTAAAGAGGCATCAAAGGCTGCGAGGTGACCATCTTTCCACTCTACGTCGCTACGCAGAATATCTAAGCTGTTGATGTGGTTGATCTGAATACCTGCCACATTCCACTCTTTATTCAGTAGACTTTGAGCTTGTTTTTCGTTTAATCGCAAACTATCTATTGTCACATTCACCAACGACCAATCATGTTGATATTGTTCAGCTTGTCCGGAGATTTTGGCGCCACGCCAATCAAATGAAGCACCATAAAGGGTGCTGTCACTCGGCTTGAGATCTAGGTCAATCAACAGATTATCGAATGCTTCACCTTGCCAATACAGTTGTGAGGCAGAGAGTTGGGTTTTTCCATAAGGTAGCAGTGAGTTGTCGTTTTCCCATTTTGGTGCGGAGATCTGAAGGTCGATGCCTCGCGCATTAAAGTCTGGGGTCGAGAAATCTAGATTATTGATCGCCAGCTGACGCAGCTTGAGGTTTGGTTGGGTAAACACTGATGTGAGTGTTGTTAGATCGTCGGCTTCTAACTGTAGTCCGCTGATCAACACAGAGTCTAAAACCAGTTTGGCTTCAAGGAGAGAGTCTGGGCTGAACCAAAGATCGATCTTGTCGATATATAGAGGTGTCTGTTTTTCGGGTTGGCTTTGGGTTATGCCCATTAAGGTGATGTGATAAGGCGCCTGATAACCCACATCTTCAATGAACACAGGTTGTTCAATCGTATGTTTGATAAAAAAGTTAGCAACATCCGCACGGTATTGGGTCTGCAGGCTTAATAGCAACGCTGCGATAGTTGCAACGGCGATAGCCAACACAATGCCGAACACCATCAATACCTTTTTCATTCCTTGAAAGCCTTAAATTTCAATAGTCTCAAAATAGAGTGGAACAAAAAGGGTCAAGCAGCAACAAAAAAGCCCCTCAAAAGAGGGGCTTGCTACAAAAATATCATTTTAAATTGGGCGTTTGCTTTTGGCTAAGCCCGAGCAGATGATTGGATTAGTCCAGTTGTGGGCCAGCCGCAACCAGTGACTTACCTTCAGCGTTGTCCGTGTACTTATCAAAGTTGTTGATGAAGCGCTCTGCTAGATCTTTCGCTTTGCTTTCCCATTGTAGAGGGTCAGTGTACGTATCGCGTGGGTCAAGGATCGCTGGGTCAACATCGTGCAGTGCTAGAGGCACTTCTAGGTTAAACATAGGGATAACCTTAGTCTCAGCCTTATCGATTGAGCCATCTAGGATAGCGTCGATGATGCCGCGAGTATCTTGGATAGAGATACGTTTACCAGTACCGTTCCAACCTGTGTTCACTAGGTAAGCTTCAGCGCCAGCCGCTTCCATACGCTTCACAAGCACTTCAGCGTACTGAGTTGGGTGAAGAGTTAAGAATGCCGCACCAAATGCCGCAGAGAAGGTTGGTGTTGGTTCAGTAATACCGCGCTCTGTACCTGCTAGTTTCGCTGTGAAGCCAGATAGGAAGTGGTACTTGGTTTGCTCTGGAGTCAGTTTAGAAACCGGAGGTAGTACACCAAATGCATCAGCAGTCAGGAAGATAACCTTTTGAGCGTGACCTGCTTTTGATACTGGCTTAACGATGTTGTCGATGTGGTGAATCGGGTAAGAAACACGAGTGTTCTCAGTTTTTGAACCGTCATCAAAATCAATAGAGCCATCGCCACGAACCGTTACGTTTTCTAGCAGTGCATCACGACGGATTGCATTGTAGATTTCTGGTTCTGCTTCTTTAGATAGACGGATGGTCTTCGCGTAACAACCACCTTCGAAGTTGAAGATACCGTCGTCGTCCCAACCGTGCTCATCATCACCGATTAGCTGACGTTTAGGATCCGTTGATAGAGTTGTTTTACCTGTACCTGATAGACCGAAGAATACCGCTACATCGCCTTTCTCGCCGACGTTTGCGCTACAGTGCATTGAAGCGATACCTTGCAGAGGAAGTAGGTAGTTCATCATTGCGAACATACCTTTCTTCATCTCACCGCCGTACCAAGTACCACCGATGATTTGAACACGCTCTGTGAGGTTGAAAGCAACAAAGTTTTCAGAGTTTAGACCTTGCTTTTCCCAGTTAGGGTTCGTTGTTTTAGCACCGTTCATGACCACGAAATCAGGTTCGAACGTTGCTAGCTCTTCGTCAGTTGGACGAATGAACATGTTCTTAACGAAGTGCGCTTGCCACGCTACTTCTGTGATAATACGTACACTTAAGCGCGTATCTGGGTTAGCACCACAATAACCGTCAATGACAAACAGACGCTTGCCAGATAGCTGAGTTGTCACAAGCTCTTTCAGCTCACTCCATACTTCAGTTGTAATCGGTTTGTTATCATTTTTGCCTTGATCTGACCACCACATGGTATCGCGGGTCGTGTCATCTTTAACAATGTACTTATCTTTTGGTGAGCGGCCAGTAAAGATACCAGTGTCAACTGCAACCGAGCCTAGTTCCGTTACTACGCCTTTTTCGTAGCCTTCCAAACCTGGCAGTGTTTCTTCAACGAATAACTGCTCGTAGCTAGGATTACGAAGAACTTCAGTAACGCCAGTCAGTCCGTGCTTAGTTAGATCAATTTGTGCAGCCTTAGTATGTTCCATAACGGTCATAGGTGCTCCTTGTAGGATATTTTGTAGGGATTTTGTATTAATTTTTTATTGTTATCTGCTCACCATGCTAGCAACGAGACTCGGGGGAAACAGGGATACAGCTCAAAAAATATCCATATTAACCATGAGGTTTTAAGTGTCTCGTCACATATTGGCCTAACTAGTCTATCCTGTACGCAAACCTTTGCGCTAGGGGCGAGAACATTATTAATTGATTAAAATTAAGCGGTGATTTTATTACGAGATGTTACGGAGTTTGCGCTATTTTGATCACAAAAAAGGCCAGCTTAGCGCTGACCTTTTTGGGGTAAATTACGTGTTTTTGGTACGCCGTAAATTAATGAACCGTATTGCTGCCTTTATCTGCTGCTTCTGCGTACAGAGCATCAACATCGTTCTTGTCGAACGAGTAGTTTGTGCCACAGTAATCGCAGTGAAGACCAACGCTTCCTTCGGTGCTTAGGATGTCGTAGATCTCTTCTTGAGCAACGGTAATGATAGCAGCGCCACTTCTTTCGCGAGAGCACCCACAGAAGAACTGAACTGGTTGTGGTGTGAACAGTTGTACTTTTTCTTGGTTGTACAGGCGGTAAAGCAATTCGTTCGCTTCTAGAGAAAATAGCTCTTCGTTTTTAACGGTGTCTGTTAGTTGCTCTAGGTGCTCGAAGTCATCTGGCGAACCAGTGCCGTCTGGCATCACTTGTAGCAACATACCTGCAGCGTGTGCTTTGCCTTCATGTTCGCCAGTGCGCAGCCATAGACGAGTCTTAAGTTGTTCCGAGTTAGCGAAGTAGCCTTCAAGTACTTGGGCAAGCGTATCACCTTCAAGGCCAACGATGCCTTGGTAACGCTCACCTTTCTTAGGATCGATGGTGATCACTAGGTGGCCTTTGCCCATTAGGTCGTGTAGACCTGCGTCGTCTGCGATATCGCCTTCAAAGCGAGCAACACCACGGATCTTTTGATCGTGATCGCCATTGATAACTGCTAGAGATACTGGACCGTCACCTTGCAATTGCATAGTGATAGATCCTTCAAACTTTAGGGTCGCAGTTAATAGCGTTGTTGATACCAGTAGCTCACCCAGTAGCTTTTGTACTGGCGCTGGGTATTCCTTGCTAGAAATAATCTGTTGGTACGCTTCATCCATTTGTACCAATTCACCACGTACTGATAGGTCTTCAAATAGGTAGCGATTTAAAACATTACTTGTAGACATTGGGTCTGCCATTTGGCTATTCCTTCTAGCTTATTGATGCTTGAACTTGATGATGTCACGACGTTGCTTCTTATCAGGGCGACGCTCTGGAGCTGGGTTATGAGCATTTAGTTTACGTTGTGTCGCAAACTCTTCTCTTTTTGCCAAGCTCTCGGTGGTTTCTTCATAGAGGGTTTGAGCAATCGGAGCTCCGCCACGATGGGCTGAGATTTTCTCGATCGTAACCGTCTTTTCTTCATTACCTTGGCGCAATGTAATCACAGCCCCAAGTTCGACAATTTTACTTGGCTTGCTGCGCTGACCATTATAGTGGACTTTGCCACCATCGACCATGTTACGAGCAATAGACCGAGTTTTGTAAAAGCGTGCTGCCCACAACCATTTATCGAGTCTGACAGCTTCATTAGAAGTTTTCATATAGGGCTGTGCCTTATTAAGTGAGAAATGAATGCGGTTTAACTGTAGTGAACAGTGCGCAACATGTTTTTGATGATGCTTATCACATTAGATAGAGGTTTTATGTGGAGGCGGTTAGCATTTTTTTCAAGTCATAATACAAAATAGCCATGTAATGCCGATTTATAGATTTGCTATGATATAGTTCAGGATCTTATGCTTAAATAAGCTCGGTATCGAACGAATGAATAAAAAAGCTGAAAGTTTAATAATTTACAGCGTTTGCCGTCATGAAAAGGGGCAAGGAAAGTGAACTTTTTAGAGCTCAAGAATCGCGTAGGAAGTTCTCCTGTGTTGAGCCGCTTGTTAGAGAACGGATTTGTAATCCAGCAGAAACTAAGTCTAGCGACGTGCTGTGTATTGATTGCAGCTTCCGCATGGATTTTAGGACAGCTTGCATGGTTTATTGAGCCTGCTGAGCACACAGTCGTGCCTTGGAAAGCAACAGCTTCATCGTCTTCTACTCCTCAATCGACCTTTGATATCTCTTCTTTGCAGCAGAGCAACATGTTTGGTGCTTATAACCCAACCACGCCCGCTGTAGTTGAACAGCAAGTTATCCAAGATGCACCAAAGACGCGACTGAACTTGGTTTTGGTTGGTGCGGTAGCGAGTTCAAATCCAAAATTAAGCTTAGCGGTGATTGCCAATCGCGGTACACAAGCGACTTATGGGATTAATGAAGAGATTGAAGGCACCCGAGCTAAGCTTAAAGCCGTATTAGTCGACCGCGTAATCATTGATAACTCAGGGCGAGACGAAACCTTGATGCTTGAAGGTATTGAGTACAAGCGTTTAGCTGTCTCAGCGCCTGCAGCACCTCGTAGTTCTTCTTCGGTTCGTGGTAATAACCCGGCTTCTGCAGAAGAGAAGCTTGATGAAATTAAAGCGAAGATAATGAAAGATCCGCAACAAATCTTCCAATATGTTCGATTGTCTCAGGTGAAGCGCGACGATAGCGTTATTGGTTATCGTGTGAGCCCTGGCAAAGATTCAGAACTTTTTAACTCAGTAGGGCTCCAAAACGGAGATATTGCTACTCAGTTAAATGGACAAGACCTGACAGACCCAGCCGCTATGGGCAACATATTTCGTTCTATCTCAGAGCTGACAGAGTTAAATCTCGTCGTCGAGAGAGATGGTCAACAACATGAAGTGTTTATTGAATTTTAAAACTTTGCGTCTAACGAAGGACGAAAGTGTAGGAGAAGTACGTGAAGCATTGGTTTAAGAAAAGTGCATGGTTATTGGCAGGAAGCTTGATCTGCACACCCGCAGCCATCGCGAGTGATTTTAGTGCCAGCTTTAAGGGCACTGATATCCAAGAGTTTATTAATATTGTTGGTCGTAACCTAGAGAAGACGATCATCGTTGATCCCTCGGTGCGCGGAAAAATCGATGTACGCAGCTACGACGTATTGAATGAAGAGCAATATTACAGCTT
Organism: Vibrio sp. TMPB1044; assembly: GCF_030442075.1. Classification (NCBI taxonomy): domain Bacteria; kingdom Pseudomonadati; phylum Pseudomonadota; class Gammaproteobacteria; order Vibrionales; family Vibrionaceae; genus Vibrio; species Vibrio sp. TMPB1044. The sequence continues at coordinate 64,535 of NZ_JAUJED010000005.1, forward strand.
CTTCTTAAACGTACTAGAGGTGTATGGCTACGCAGTTGTTGAAATGGACTCGGGTGTTCTTAAGATCATCAAAGCTAAAGATTCGAAAACCTCGGCAATCCCTGTTGTTGGTGACCGTGATTCGATCACTGGTGATAGCGTAGTGACACGCGTAGTGACGGTTCGTAATGTCTCGGTTCGTGAACTTTCTCCTCTGCTTCGTCAATTGAACGACAATGCAGGCGCGGGTAACGTTGTGCATTACGACCCAGCCAACATCATCCTTATTACAGGCCGAGCGGCGGTAGTAAACCGTTTAGCTGAAATCATCAAGCGCGTTGACCAAGCGGGTGATAAAGAGATTGAAGTCGTTGAGCTAAAGAATGCTTCCGCGGCAGAAATGGTACGTATCGTTGATGCGTTAAGTAAAACCACAGATGCTAAAAATACACCTGCGTTCCTACAACCTAAATTGGTTGCTGATGAGCGTACCAATGCGATCCTTATTTCAGGTGACCCTAAGGTTCGTAGCCGATTAAGAAAGCTTATCGAGCAGCTTGATGTCGAAATGGCAACCAAGGGCAACAACCAAGTTATCTACCTCAAATACGCAAAAGCAGAAGATCTGGTTGATGTGCTGAAAGGCGTGTCGGACAACCTACAATCAGAGAAGCAGTCATCAACCAAAGGCAGCTCATCGCAACGCAACCAAGTAATGATTTCCGCCCACAGTGATACCAACTCTTTGGTTATTACTGCACAGCCAGACATTATGAATGCGCTGCAAGACGTGATCGCACAACTGGATATTCGTCGTGCTCAAGTATTGATTGAAGCCTTGATTGTTGAAATGGCAGAAGGCGATGGCGTTAACCTTGGTGTGCAATGGGGTAACCTAGAAACGGGTGCAATGATCCAGTACAGCAACACTGGTGCATCGATCGGTGGCGTAATGGTGGGTTTAGAAGAAGCAAAAGATACAGAAACGACAACCGCTGTGTACGATGAAAATGGTAAGTTCGTACGAAATGAAACTACGACTGAACAAGGGGACTATTCAACATTAGCCTCTGCACTTTCAGGTGTTAATGGCGCAGCCATGAGCGTGGTAATGGGTGACTGGACTGCCTTGATCAGTGCGGTAGCAACCGACTCCAATTCAAACATCCTATCTTCTCCAAGTATTACCGTGATGGATAACGGCGAAGCGTCGTTCATCGTTGGTGAAGAAGTTCCGGTTTTAACTGGCTCGACGGCGGGTTCAAGTAACGATAACCCATTCCAAACGGTTGAACGTAAAGAAGTGGGTATCAAGCTTAAAGTGGTGCCACAGATCAACGAAGGTGACTCAGTTCAGCTGAATATTGAACAAGAAGTGTCGAACGTATTGGGCGCGAACGGCGCGGTAGATGTACGTTTTGCTAAACGACAGCTAAATACGTCTGTGATTGTTCAAGATGGCCAAATGTTGGTGCTTGGTGGTTTGATTGATGAACGTGCGTTAGAGAGTGAGTCTAAAGTACCATTCCTAGGTGATATTCCTGTTCTTGGGCACCTGTTCAAATCAACCAGTACTCAGGTTGAGAAAAAGAATCTAATGGTATTCATTAAGCCAACCATCATCCGTGATGGCATGACAGCAGATGGTATCACTCAGCGTAAATACAACTTCATTCGAGCTGAGCAGCTGTACAAGGCAGAGCAAGGTTTGAAACTGATGGCTGACGATAATATCCCGGTATTGCCTAAATTTGGTGCCGATATGAATCACCCGGCTGAAATCCAAGCCTTCATCGATCAAATGGAAACAGAATAATGGCTGAATTGGTAGGGGCGGCACGTACTTATCAGCGCTTGCCGTTTAGCTTTGCGAATCGCTACAAGATGGTGTTGGAATATCAGCACCCAGAGCGTCCGCCGGTACTTTATTATGTAGAGCCTCTAAAATCGGCGGCGATCATTGAAGTAAGCCGTGTTGTGAAAAATGGTTTCACGCCACAAGCGATCAGCGCCGATGAGTTTGATAAAAAGCTGACTGATGCGTACCAACGTGATTCTTCAGAAGCGCGCCAATTGATGGAAGATATTGGTGCCGACAACGACGACTTCTTCTCGCTAGCAGAAGAGCTGCCTCAAGATGAAGATCTGCTTGAATCAGAAGATGACGCACCAATCATCAAGTTGATCAATGCGATGCTGGGTGAGGCAATCAAAGAAGGCGCTTCGGATATTCATATCGAAACCTTTGAGAAGTCGCTGTCTATCCGTTTCCGTATTGATGGTGTGTTACGTGATGTGTTAGCGCCGAGCCGTAAACTGGCTCCGTTATTGGTTTCGCGTGTCAAGGTTATGGCTAAACTGGATATTGCGGAAAAACGCGTGCCACAAGATGGCCGTATTTCTCTGCGTATCGGTGGTCGAGCGGTCGACGTGCGTGTTTCAACCATGCCGTCTTCACATGGTGAGCGTGTGGTAATGCGTCTGTTGGACAAGAACGCGACTCGTCTAGACCTGCATAGTTTAGGCATGACGGCAGAGAACCACGAGAACTTCCGAAAACTGATCCAACGCCCACACGGCATTATCTTGGTTACAGGTCCTACGGGTTCTGGTAAATCAACGACATTGTACGCTGGCCTACAAGAGCTCAACAGCAACGAGCGAAATATTCTCACCGTTGAAGATCCTATTGAATTTGATATCGATGGCATTGGTCAAACACAGGTGAACCCTAAGGTTGATATGACCTTTGCTCGTGGCTTACGTGCCATTCTTCGTCAAGATCCCGATGTCGTAATGATTGGTGAGATACGTGACTTGGAGACCGCGGAGATCGCTGTTCAAGCCTCTTTGACCGGTCACTTAGTAATGTCGACCCTTCACACCAATACTGCAATCGGTGCGATTACACGTCTACGTGATATGGGCATCGAACCCTTCTTGATCTCTTCTTCGCTGCTGGGTGTTCTGGCTCAGCGCTTGGTTCGTACTCTGTGTAACGACTGTAAAGAACCTTATGAAGCTGATAAAGAGCAGAAAAAGCTGTTTGGACTGAAGAAGAAAGAGAGTTTGACGCTTTACCATGCAAAAGGATGTGAAAGCTGCAGTCACAAAGGCTATCGAGGCCGTACCGGTATTCATGAGCTATTGATGATTGACGATTCGGTGCAAGAGCTGATTCACAGTGAAGCTGGTGAACAGGCAATTGAGAAAGCAATTCGTGGCACAACACCAAGTATTAGAGATGATGGCTTGAGCAAAGTTCTTAAAGGGGTAACGTCCCTAGAAGAAGTGATGCGCGTGACCAAGGAAGTCTAATATGGCGGCATTTGAATACAAAGCACTGGACGCCAAAGGTAAGAGCAAAAAGGGCTCGATTGAAGCGGATAACGCTCGTCAGGCTCGCCAACGCTTAAAAGAACAAGGCTTGATGCCGGTTGAGATGACCGAAGCTAAAGCGAAAACATCGAAAGGTGCTCAGCCATCAACCAGCTTTAAGCGTGGTATCAGCACACCAGACCTTGCTTTGATTACTCGCCAAATTTCTACCTTGGTGCAATCAGGCATGCCGTTAGAGGAGTGTTTGAAGGCCGTCGCTGAGCAGTCTGAAAAGCCACGCATTCGAACCATGCTACTGTCGGTTCGCTCGAAGGTAACGGAAGGTTATTCGCTAGCGGATAGCTTGGCTGATTACCCGCACATCTTTGATGAACTGTTTAGAGCTATGGTCGCAGCTGGTGAGAAATCGGGTCACTTAGATGCAGTATTGGAGCGACTGGCTGATTACGCAGAAAACCGTCAGAAGATGCGCTCTAAGTTGCTGCAAGCGATGATCTACCCAGTTGTGCTGGTGGTGTTTGCGGTGACGATTGTTTCGTTCCTGCTGGCAACTGTGGTACCTAAGATTGTCGAGCCTATTATCCAAATGGGTCAAGAGCTTCCTCAATCGACACAATTTTTATTGGCATCGAGTGAATTTATCCAGAATTGGGGCATCCAATTACTGTTGTTGAGCATTGGTGTGATTGTGTTGATTAAGACCGCGCTGAAAAAGCCGGGCGTTCGCATGAGTTGGGATCGCAAGCTATTAAGCATTCCGCTGATTGGTAAGATCGCAAAAGGGATTAATACCTCTCGTTTTGCACGAACACTCTCTATCTGTACTTCGAGTGCGATTCCTATCCTTGAAGGGATGAAAGTGGCGGTAGATGTAATGTCGAATCACCATGTGAAACAACAAGTCTTACAAGCGTCAGATAGCGTGAGAGAAGGGGCAAGCCTGCGTAAAGCGCTCGATCAAACCAAACTCTTCCCTCCAATGATGCTGCATATGATCGCCAGTGGTGAGCAGAGTGGTCAGTTAGAACAAATGCTGACAAGAGCGGCGGACAACCAAGACCAAAGCTTTGAATCGACCGTGAACATTGCGCTAGGTATTTTCACACCAGCACTTATCGCTTTGATGGCAGGTTTAGTGCTGTTCATTGTGATGGCGACCCTAATGCCGATGCTTGAAATGAATAATTTAATGAGCGGCTAACTGATTGCTCATAAGACGTTAGTTTTTGGATTATCGAGAAGAAGGACATTATTACCTTCAACTCGCTGTCTGTAATTTGGAGAAAATAATGAAAAATAGAATGAAGAAACAATCAGGCTTTACCCTATTAGAAGTGATGGTTGTTGTGGTTATCCTTGGCGTATTGGCGAGCTTTGTTGTACCTAACCTATTGGGTAACAAAGAGAAGGCTGACCAACAAAAAGCCATCACTGATATCGTGGCGCTAGAGAACGCGCTCGATATGTACAAACTGGATAACAGCGTTTACCCAACAACGGATCAAGGTCTTGATGCATTGGTTTCTAAGCCAAGCAGCCCTGAGCCTCGCAACTACCGCGACGGTGGCTACATCAAGCGTCTGCCTAACGACCCATGGGGTAATGAGTACCAATACCTAAGCCCTGGTGATAACGGCACTATCGATATTTTCACTCTTGGTGCTGATGGCCAAGAAGGTGGTGAAGGTATTGCTGCGGATATCGGCAACTGGAACATGCAAGACTTTCAATAAGCTTCGGCTTGTTGTTGGTTGATACGTTATTGTCGCTTGATTCGTTATTGATGGTAGGACGTAAACAGATGGAGTCTACAAGGTGAAAACTAAGCAAACACAGCCAGGTTTCACCTTAATTGAGATTCTTTTGGTGTTGGTATTACTGTCAGTAACGGCGGTCGCGGTGATCGCGACCATTCCTACCAATAGTAAAGATGTCGCCAAAAAATATGCACAAAGCTTTTATCAGCGAGTTCAATTACTCAATGAAGAGGCGATTTTGAGTGGTTTGGATTTTGGCGTTCGTGTTGATGAAAAGAAATCGACCTATGTACTGATGGCGCTTAAGTCTGAAGGCTGGCAAGAAGTCGAATTTGAAAAAATTCCCTCTTTAACTGAACTACCGGAAGAGCTCGCATTGTCACTGACTCTAGGTGGTGGTGCATGGGAAGATGATGATCGGTTGTTCAATCCAGGAAGCTTGTTTGATGAAGATATGTTTGCGGATCTTGAAGAGGATAAGAAGCCGAAACCACCACAGATCTACATCTTGTCGAGTGCTGAAATGACACCGTTTGTACTATCGTTTTATCCTAATACGGGTGACACCATACAAGATGGTTGGCGTATTCGAGTGTTGGACAATGGTGTCATTCGATTACTAGAGCCAGGAGAAGAAGATGAAGAGGAATAACCGTTCTCCTTCTCGTTATCGTGGCATGCCCCTTGGTTCTCGAGGAATGACGCTGCTTGAGGTATTGGTTGCGCTCGCTATCTTTGCGACCGCGGCGATCAGTGTGATTCGTGCTGTCACCCAGCACATCAATACCCTCAGTTATCTAGAAGAAAAAACCTTTGCTGCTATGGTCGTTGATAATCAAATGGCCTTGGTGATGTTGCACCCTGAGAAGCTAAAAAAAGTACAGGGTACACAAGAGCTGGCTGGAAGAGAGTGGTTCTGGAAGGTTACGCCAATCGATACTAGTGATGATTTATTAAAGGCGTTTGATGTGAGTGTGGCAACCAGTAAACAAGCTTCTCCAGTCGTCACGGTGCGCAGCTATGTGGTCAAGTAAGAGCATGTCCGCCAATAAGCGTGTGTCTCGTACACAAGGTCTATCTTCGAACGGGAGAGGCTTTACCTTAATTGAGGTTTTGGTCTCTATCGCTATCTTTGCCACGTTAAGCATGGCGGCTTATCAGGTAGTCAATCAGGTTCAGCGCAGCAACGAGCTTTCAATCGAGCGCAGTGCTCGTTTAAATCAACTGCAACGTAGCTTGGTCATTTTAGATAATGATTTTCGCCAGATGGCGGTACGACAATTTCGTACCAACGGTGAAGAAACATCATCTAAGCTGATATTAATTAAAGAGTATTTACTGGATTCCGACAGCGTTGGCATCATGTTCACTCGCCTTGGTTGGCATAACCCACAGCAGCAGTTTCCTCGCGGAGAAGTCACCAAAGTGGGTTATCGCATTAAAGAAGAAACACTTGAGCGTGTGTGGTGGCGTTACCCCGATACCCCTGCAGGCCAAGAAGGTGTGATTACGCCTTTGCTTGATGATGTTGAAAGCTTGGAATTCGAGTTTTATGACGGAAGCCGCTGGGGTAAAGAGTGGCAAACCGACAAATCGCTACCGAAAGCGGTAAGATTAAAGCTAACCTTGAAAGATTATGGTGAGATAGAACGTGTTTATCTCACTCCCGGTGGCACGCTAGATCAGGCCGATGATTCTTCAAACAGTGACTCTTCAGGTAGTAATGAGGGGAATAATGACTCATCGAACTAACAAGCTTGCACGGACAAGGTCTACTATGGGTCGCAAGCAGCGTGGTGTCGCGCTGATCATTATCCTGATGCTACTGGCGATCATGGCAACTATCGCTGGCAGTATGTCGGAACGTCTGTTTACGCAATTCAAGCGCGTTGGTAATCAACTGAATTACCAACAGGCTTACTGGTACAGCATTGGTGTAGAAGCGCTGGTGCAAGACGGTATTAGGCAAAGCTACAAAGACAGTGATACCGTGAATCTAAGTCAACCATGGGCGCTAGAAGAGCAAGTATACCCATTGGATTACGGTCAAGTTAAAGGACGCATCGTTGATGCTCAGGCTTGCTTTAATCTTAATTCGTTAGCTGGGGTGGCGAGCACTTCAAGTAACCAGACACCTTATTTGATCACGGTTTGGCAAACCTTATTAGAAAATCAAGACGTTGAGCCTTATCAGGCTGAGGTTATCGCAAACTCAACGTGGGAATTTGTTGACGCAGATACCCGAACCACCTCTTCAGCGGGGGTAGAAGACAGCACCTATGAAGCGATGAAGCCATCTTATTTGGCGGCGAATGGCTTAATGGCGGATGAATCTGAGCTAAGAGCGGTTTATCAGGTCACGGGTGAAGTCATGAATAAGGTTCGCCCGTTTGTTTGCGCTCTGCCTAGCGACGATTTTCGCTTGAACGTGAATACACTCACGGAAAAGCAGGCGCCTTTATTGGAGGCGATGTTTGCACCTGGCTTAAGTGAGTCAGATGCTAAACAGCTAATAGACAAACGGCCATTTGATGGCTGGGATACGGTGGATGCTTTTATGGCTGAACCTGCCATTGTTGGCGTGAGTGCCGAAGTTAGCAAAAAAGCGAAAGCGTATTTAACTGTAGATAGCGCCTATTTTGAGCTAGATGCAGAGGTATTAGTTGAGCAGTCACGTGTACGTATACGGACGCTTTTCTATAGTAGTAATCGAGAAACAGTGACGGTAGTACGCCGTCGTTTTGGAGGAATCAGTGAGCGAGTTTCTGACCGTTCGACTGAGTAGCGAACCACAAAGCCCTGTGCAGTGGTTAGTTTGGTCGACAAGCCAACAAGAAGTGATAGCAAGTGGCGAGTTGTCTAGCTGGGAACAGCTGGATGAGTTAACGCCTTACGCTGAAAAGCGCAGCTGTATCGCTTTATTGCCGGGAAATGAATGCCTAATTAAGCGTGTTGAGATCCCGAAAGGTGCTGCTCGCCAGTTCGATTCTATGCTGCCGTTTTTATTAGAAGACGAAGTCGCACAAGATATCGAAGACTTACACCTGACGATTTTAGATAAAGACTCAACGCACGCTACCGTGTGTGGTGTCGACCGCGAATGGTTAAAGCAAGCTTTAGACCTGTTTCGTGAAGCCAATATTATCTTCCGTAAGGTGTTGCCAGATACACTGGCCGTGCCTTTTGAAGAACCTGGCATCAGTGCATTGCAGATCGACCAGCATTGGCTACTGCGCCAAGGCAACTATCAAGCGGTATCGATCAGCGAAGCATGGTTACCGATGTTTTTGCAAAGTGATTGGGTGGTTGCTGATGACGAAGAGCAAGCGACGACTATCTTCAGCTATACAGCAATGCCGAGCGAAGACGTTCAACAGCAAAGCGGCGCGAATTGGCAGGCAAAGCCTGCGGAATTGGTGATGTCTTTACTGAGCCAGCAAGCGATCACAAGCGGCGTAAACTTACTGACTGGCACCTTTAAAACCAAATCTTCATTCAGTAAATATTGGCGCGTTTGGCAGAAAGTGGCGATTGCTGCTTGTTTGCTGGTAGCCGTGATTGTGACTCAACAAGTGTTGAAGGTTCAGCAATACGAAGCGCAAGCACAAGCTTACCGCATGGAGAGTGAACGTATCTTTAGAGCCGTACTACCTGGCAAGCAACGCATTCCGACCGTGAGTTACCTCAAGCGTCAAATGAACGATGAAGCTAAGAAATATGGCGGCTCAGGCGATGGTGACTCCTTACTAGGCTGGCTAGCGTTACTGCCAGAAACGTTAGGGCAGGTGAAGTCAATCGAAGTCGAAAGTATTCGTTACGATGGCAACCGCTCTGAGGTTCGACTACAGGCGAAAAGCTCTGATTTCCAACACTTTGAGACTGCGAGAGTGAAGCTCGAAGAGAGGTTTACCGTCGAACAAGGTCCATTAAACCGTAATGGCGATGCCGTATTTGGCAGCTTTACTCTTAAACCCCATCAATAACCTGCGTAAGGAGATCAGTGATGAGAAATATGATTGAGCCACTCCAAGCGTGGTGGACTTCAATAAGTCAAAGAGAGCAACGTTTAGTTATTGGTTGCTCAATTCTATTGGTGGTTGGTGTCGTTTATTGGGGGCTAATCCAGCCACTCAGTCAGCGAGCTGAACTTGCACAGAGCCGTATTCAAAGTGAGAAGCAGCTTCTAGCTTGGGTAACCAATAAAGCCAATGAAGTGGTTGAGTTGCGAGGCAGTGGTGGCATCAGTGCGAGCCAGCCTCTGAATCAATCTGTACCAGCTTCTATGCGTCGCTTTAATATCGAGCTAATACGCGTGCAACCACGTGGCGAAATGTTGCAAGTGTGGGTAAAACCTGTGCCTTTTAATAAGTTCGTTGACTGGCTAACATACCTGAAAGAAAAACAGGGTGTGGAGGTTGAGTTTATGGATATTGATCGCTCTGATAACCCCGGGGTTATTGAGGTCAACCGATTACAGTTTAAACGAGGTTAATGTGAAACGCGGTTTATCTTTGAAGTATGGCCTGCTCTTCAGTGGCATCTTTATCGTCTTTTTCTCAGTCAGCCTGTTGCTGCACTTGCCTGCCGCTTTTGCTCTCAAGCATGCGCCCGCTGTGCGTGGTTTAAGCATCGAAGGCGTTGAGGGCACCGTTTGGCAAGGTCGCGCTAACAATATTGCGTGGCAGCGTGTCAATTACGGCTCAGTGCAGTGGGACTTCCAGTTCTCTAAACTATTCCAAGCCAAAGCCGAGCTTGCGGTTCGCTTTGGTCGTAACAGCGATATGAACTTATCCGGTAAAGGTCGTGTTGGATATAGCATGAGCGGTGCTTACGCGGAAAATTTAGTCGCATCCATGCCAGCAAGAAACGTGATGAAATATGCACCGGCTATCCCAGTACCTGTTTCTATTGCAGGACAAGTTGAACTGACGATCAAACATGCGGTTCATGTTCAGCCTTGGTGCCAATCTGGCGAAGGTACGCTTGCTTGGTCTGGTGCAGCTGTCGACTCTCCTGTTGGATCGTTAGACCTTGGTCCTGTGATTGCGGACATAACCTGTGAAGACAGCACAATTGCAGCTAAAGGCATCCAGAAGAGTGAGCAAGTGGATAGTGAGTTCTCAGCGAGCGTAACGCCAAATCAAAGCTACACCTCGGCGGCATGGTTTAAGCCGGGTGCGGAATTCCCACCAGCGATGCAGAGCCAGCTTAAGTGGCTGGGTAACCCTGATAGCCAAGGTAAGTACCAGTTTACTTATCAAGGTCGTTTTTAGCTAAACAGCTAAGGGCGACTAAATTACGAGATATAAAAAACGGGCACCTCATTGAGGTGCCCGTTTTGTTTGAATCGTCGAGAGTGACAGCGAGCAAGCTCGCCTAGTCTTTACCTTGTAAGATCTCTGCCCACGGTAAGTCAGCATCACCAAGCACAATGAAGTTCGGGTTCTCAAGCGTCTCTCTTTCATTGTACGAAAGCGGTTCTAGTTGAGTACTTAAGATGCGACCGCCAGCTTCTTCAACAATGCACTGCGTTGCGGCGGTATCCCACTCTCCGGTTGGTCCAAGGCGCAGATAACAATCCACAGCACCCTCTGCTACTAAACATGCCTTAAGCGCTGCTGAGCCTAAAGGAACTAAATCATAATTCCATGCTGAGCTCATACGGCTAGTGATGCGATTGATGTCTTGGCGACGGCTGATCGCCATTGCGATTGACTGGTTTGGCAGCTCGTGACGATGCGTTTTGATTTTAACGCTGTCATTTAGGTCTGGGATCTTCCAAGCCCCTTTGCCACTGTAAGCGTAATAGCTCACACCGGAAACGGGTGCATATACCACGCCCATTACTGGCTTGTTATGTTCAATTAGGGCGATAATTGTCGCGAAATCACCACTTCGTGCAATGAACTCTTGCGTACCGTCCAGTGGGTCAACTAACCAGTAGCGATCCCACTGAGAGCGTTGCTCTAGGCTGATGTCTGCGGCTTCTTCAGACAGCACTGGAATGTCAGGCGTGAGCTCACTGAGCTTTTTCGAGATCAGCTTGTGTGCCGCAAGGTCGGCACTGGTGACAGGTGTGTCATCACTCTTAGTGAACTCTTCGTAATCTTTTTTCTCGTAGATCTCTAAAATCAGTTGTCCTGCAGAGCGAGCAATCTCAATGACAGAGGGTAGGAGGTGAGACAAATCTTTTGTTATTGGCATAAATATTCTCTTACTCTTCGAGTGATCCTGAATGTTCTAATTATTGGTTAAGACACGAAGGGTTAATAGTAGGGCGGTAATACTGCGAGCCTCACAGAAATCGAGATGTGTTAACAGTTCTTCGGCTTGAGCCAGTGGCCAGCGCACAACGTCTAGTGGCTCAGGCTCATCACCTTCTAGCTTCTCTGGGTAGAGGTCTTCTGCGATAAATAGCGTCATTTTGCTAGAGAAGTAAGAGGGCGCAAGGATCACTTCTTTCAGCGGAGTAAGCTTATTGGCACCGAAGCCAATTTCTTCCTTGAGTTCGCGAACGGCGGCTTCGTTTGGCTGCTCTCCTGGATCGATAAGCCCTTTCGGAAAGCCAAGTTCATAGCGTTCTGTGCCTGCTGCGTATTCACGCACTAACAGAATATCGCCTTGTTCAGTAATCGGAACCATCATTACTGCGTTGCGGCCGCTAGGTTTCATACGTTCGTAAGTGCGCTGTTCACCGTTTGAAAAGCGTAAATCGAGAGACTCGATCGAGAATAGTTTTGATTGAGCGACAGTTTGCTGAGCCAAAATTTCTGGCTTGGTCCTTTTTGTCATTGCGCTCGCTCCTCAGCTCATTGGAATTCTTTCTTATAAAGTCATTCTAATATAGGGGAAATGACGTTGAGTTCCTAGATCCGAGTTTTCATATCCTAGAATTATTAGAGCAGGAACCGATTGCGATCACTTGAATACCTTACTCTAAATGGTAACGCATCCGCCATTATTGGTATTGAAAGGGAAATATATTATTCGGAAGGACTTCTGCTGTTTTAAACACAAAAAAGGTTGATGCTTGCACATCAACCTTTTTATTGAATCTTTCACTTTTTACTGACTAAGACTGCATGAGTGCTTAGTCGTAAAAGAGCTTAGTAGTAAGAGTGCTCACCACGATCGTGTTCAGTTGCATCACGAACCGCAGTCAGTTCACCTTCGAATTGTTGAAGAAGTTCTTTCTCGATGCCTTCTTTTAGCGTTACATCAACCATAGAACAACCGTTACAGCCGCCACCGAATGCAACGATAGCAGCACCGTCTTCAGTGATTTCTACCAAGCTAACGTGACCGCCGTGACCAGCAAGCTGTGGGTTCACTTGAGTTTGGATTGCGTATTCAACGCGCTCTAGAAGTGGTGCATCGTCTGATACTTTACGCATCTTAGCGTTTGGTGCTTTAAGTGTTAGTTGAGAGCCCATTTTGTCAGTAACGAAGTCAATTTCAGCTTCATCTAGGAACGGTAGGCTTAGCTCATCAACGTAAGCAGAGAAAGCGTCGAAAGAAAGCTTAGTGTCAGACGCTTCGATAGCATCTGTTGGGCAGTAAGAAACACCACACTCAGCGTTTTGTGTGCCTGGGTTTACCACGAACACACGAATGTTTGTACCTTCAGGCTGCTGTGACAGCAGATTGGCAAAGTGAGTTTGAGCTGTTTCTGTAATAGTAATATTTGACACGACGAATACCTGAGTAGATTTGTAGGTTATTAGCGCCATTCTACTCCTGTCAGATTTGTAATTCAGCCCTTTTTTGTTGGATTGCTGTACAAGTGGCGATTCACAGCTTTTATCCAGAGGGCTCAGGAGTGCGGCAGATGCAGTAAATATCAATCCTTTTCACGTCCACTTCAAGTAGTAATTGGTATAATTGATACACAGTACTGCCGGTGGTTACAACATCATCAATTATCGCGACGTGAGAAGGGACAGTTCCTTGAAAGTCTTGTTTTCGAAGCGTAAAAGCGCTCTTTAGATTAAGTAAGCGTGCGGATTTAGTCAGCCCTTGCTGAGAAGCGGTTGAGCGAATTCGACGGAACAGTACCTCATCTTTAACGCCAAGTTCTTGAGCTGTGTAATTAGCAAGCAGCTGACTTTGATTGAAGCCACGATGAATATATCGACGCCAATGCAGCGGTACGCTGGTGATCAGCGGAGCAGGGTGCTCGATACGTGAAGCCAATAACTTTGACAGATCGCGTGCAAACCAAAACTTATCGGCGTACTTCATTTGTTGAATGTAACGTGCTGTTGGAAAGGTGTAATCCCCAACGCAATAGAGACGATGCCAAGGTGGAGGTTGAGATAAACACTGTCCGCACTGCTCTACTGTGAGCAGTGTTTTTAAACCACATCGTTGGCAGCGAGGAACTGACTCAAAGAGATTAAGACAAGAATCACACCATCGAGGGTGAGCATCGCTATGCGACTTATCTAGCTTGCACAGGTGGCATTGAGGTGTGACCAGACGTGGTGTGTGTTTTTGTAGCCAATCAGATAACATAGCTCGTGATGCTTTTGGGTTAAGGTGTTCCTTTTACTCACCATACTGAAAAGCACAGATAATCGCCGATGAAAAAAGTAGGGAATATTGAGAATGAGTGACGGGTTATATTGGCATGTTTCTGGGCAAGGGCCTGATTTAGTACTGGTTCATGGCTGGGGAATGAACGGTGCGGTGTGGCAACAAACCGTTAATGTATTACAAGCTGATTTCCGAGTGCATGTTGTCGATTTACCAGGATATGGACACAGCGCACACTGCCACGCTCAAGATCTTGAAGAGATTGCTCAGCAGTTGTTGGCCGAAGCGCCTAAACAAGCTATTTGGGTGGGTTGGTCACTGGGTGGTTTGGTCGCAACGCACATGGCTCTCCATCACTCAGACTACGTGAGTAAGCTGGTGACTGTCGCCAGTTCTCCTAAATTCTCGGCCTCAAAAGAGCCAGTGTTATGGCGAGGTATTCAGCCAAACGTATTAAGCGCATTCACCGAACAACTGGTTGAAGATTTCCAAACCACCATCGAACGCTTTATGGCATTGCAAGCTATGGGTAGCCCTTCAGCAAGACAAGATGTAAAACAGCTCAAGCAAGCGGTGCTGTCTCGCCCATTACCGAACCCTGATTCATTATTAGCAGGACTAAAGATGCTGTCGGATGTCGACCTGCGTGAACAACTGCCTGAGATTTCAGTACCAATGTTGCGCTTGTATGGCCGATTAGATGGATTGGTGCCAATCAAGGTTGCGAAAGACTTGGGCGTAGCCTTGCCTCATACCGAGCAATATATCTTTACTCAGTCTTCACATGCGCCGTTTATGACCGAAGCCGATGCCTTTTGCAGTGAACTGGTTAGCTTCGCGCAAAAATAATCGCTAAATTTATATCCGGCTTGGTCGATATATAAGCTAATACCAATCACAGTAAGTAAGTGTTCAAAAATAGCGTAGGAAAAAGGCTTGAGAACAAGGCAGAGTTTTTCGATAAGTAGTTATTCTACAATCAAAAAATCTAACGCCGTTATCGAGTATTTTAACAAGCTAGGATGATCAGTTATTTACTACGATTGGTATAACACCAACGTGTTGCTTGATACTCAGACCTAACTCTCTCCTGAGCTGATTGCGGTAAGTTGGGCTATGCCTGTTGTGCTGACTCACAGTACAACAGCGTTATAGCAATAACGATGGGCGATTCTTGAGGAGTTCGCGATGATTGTGTCACCTGCAACTGCAGTGAGTGTGCCACTTATCGCCCCGTCCGTTAATGTGCAAACAGAGCAAGTTGCGCGTGATAATAGAGTTCGAGAGCCTGTTGCTCCCGCAGTAGCGTTGGCGAAAACCAATGCAGAGCGAAAGGTAAAGTCGGACGATAAGCGAAGGCAGCAGTCGGCTTGGGATCCTTCAGACCATCCTGGTTATGAAATGGAGAACGAGTCAGAGGCCAATTCGATTAGCCAAGAAGAGTCACAAGATCCTTTTGATAGGCTGTTCAGCTTGTTGGCACTGAGAACTTACAGTGCTGACCAAGGAAAGGGCTATACCATGCGTTTTCGCCTGCCAAAGCATGTTTTAGATGCGGCGATTCAGGAGGGACAGATGGAGAAACGACGTAAGGTCATAAAATATCATTATGGTCATGCTGTTGCGCCTCATGCTCCATCAGAGATGCTAGTTGTTTTGTAAAACGATCGTGTTGTGATTAGAACGCGCAGAATACAACCAAGCTTCTATGTCTTTTTTGAACACATAATAAAAACCTGCATACCCTAAGGGATGCAGGTTTTCTGTTTTAGGCGATTCAGTTTTTCAGATACGCTAACGGATTATTTTTTCGCTTTAGCAAAAGCAGCAGCGAATGCGCCACCCATTGCGGCATTTTGTTGTGGCTCTTCACGACGGCGTTGGCCACCTTGTGAATTTTGATTTGAGCGGTTTTGCGTGCGAGGTGCACTTGAACGTTGAGCACGGTTGTCTTGTCCCGGCTCGTCCTTCATACGCATGCTGAGTGCAATACGTTTACGCTGAACATCCACTTCCATCACCTTCACTTTCACGATGTCGCCCGCTTTAACCACTTCACGTGGGTCAGAGACAAAGCGATCGGTGAGCGCTGAAATGTGCACTAGGCCATCTTGGTGAACACCAATATCCACGAAGGCACCAAAGTTGGCCACGTTCGACACCACGCCTTCTAGAATCATGCCTGGTTCTAGGTCTGAAACGCTGTTTACGCCATCTGCGAAGGTTGCAGTCTTGAACTCAGGGCGAGGGTCGCGTCCCGGCTTATCCAGCTCCTTGATGATGTCGGTGACCGTTGGTACACCAAAGTTTTCATTGGTGTAATCAACCGCGTGTAAACCACGTAAGAAGTCGGTGTTACCCACCAGAGATTTGATGTCTTTTTGGTTTTTCTCAGCGATAGTTTTCACTACTGGGTAAGCTTCTGGGTGAACCGATGATGCATCTAACGGGTTCTTACCATCCATAATACGTAGGAAACCAGCACACTGTTCAAAGGCTTTTGGCCCCAAGCGAGCGACTTTCTTCAGCGTAGTACGTGCTTCGAAGCGACCATTCTCATCACGGAAATCCACGATGTTCTGAGCGATGGTGCTAGAAAGGCCAGCTACGCGAGTCAGTAGCGCAGCCGAAGCGGTATTCACATCAACACCAACCGCGTTTACACAGTCTTCGACAATCGCATCTAGGCGCTTAGCAAGCATAGTTTGGCTAACGTCATGTTGGTATTGACCCACACCGATCGATTTAGGGTCAATCTTCACAAGCTCAGCCAATGGATCTTGTAGACGACGAGCGATAGATACTGCACCACGGATCGATACGTCCATGTTCGGGAACTCTTTCGCCGCTAGCTCAGACGCTGAATAAACTGAAGCACCTGCTTCGCTAACAATAATTTTTTGCGCTTTTAGGTTGCCGCGCTTAATCACATCAGCCACAAAGCTATCGGTTTCGCGTGAAGCCGTACCGTTACCAATCGCAATCAGGTCAACGTTGAACTGACGAACCATCTGTTCAACAACGTGTGCTGATTTGTCGTATTGCTTTTGTGGTGGGTGAGGGTAAATAGTTTCTGTCGCTAGAACCTTACCAGTTGAATCCACAACGGCGATTTTTGAACCGGTACGTAAACCTGGATCTAAGCCTAATGTGGCACGAGGACCAGCTGGTGCTGCCATTAGCAGATCTTTAAGGTTGGTGGCGAACACTTCAATCGCTTCGATCTCAGCACGCTCTTTCATCGCGCCCATCAATTCGGTTTCCATGTGCATAGAAACCTTGATGCGCCATGCCCAGCTGATCACTTGCTTACGCCATGCATCCGCAGGTGCGCTGCTTAGGGTAATACCGTAGTGATCAGAGATGATGTTCTCGCAGTATGAACCACGTACACCTTCTTCTTGATCCGGGTCAGCGTTCATCGCCAGTGTTAGGAAGCCTTCATTGCGGCCACGCAGCATTGCAAGCGCACGGTGAGACGGTACTTTGCTAAGAGCTTCGTTGTGCTCGAAGTAGTCTTTGAATTTCTCACCTTCGTTCTCTTTGCCAGCCACAACACGAGCACCAAGCTCTGCATTACGGTTTAGGTGTTGACGAATCTTTTCAAGCAGGTTTGCGTCTTCCGCAATGCGTTCCATGATGATCGCACGTGCGCCATCGAGTGCAGCTTTTGTATCGGCAATGCCTTTATCGTTGCTAATGAAGTTCGCTGCTTCCGTTTCCGGATCGTGCTGTGGTTCATTCCATAGCGTATCGGCAAGTGGCTCTAAGCCTGCTTCAATCGCGATCTGACCTTTGGTGCGGCGCTTTGGTTTGTAAGGCAGGTATAAATCTTCTAGGCGAGTCTTGCTGTCTGCCTGAGTGATATCACGCTCGAGTTCTGGCGTGAGTTTGCCTTGGTCTTGAATCGACTTAAGAATCGTTTGGCGACGATCGTCTAGCTCGCGTAGGTAAGAAAGGCGGCTATCAAGGTTACGTAGTTGGGTATCGTCTAAGCCACCCGTAACTTCTTTACGGTAGCGGGCAATAAAGGGAACGGTATTACCGTCGTCAATTAGGTTTACTGCGGCAGTGACTTGCTCAGAACGGACATTCAGTTCTTCAGCGATCAGTCGACAGATAGCTTGGCTCATCCGATGAATCTCTTATTTAATATCATGACAAATACATGGGGGTGAGCGTACGCTTTTTCTAGCTTTGACTGTGTAATTATCCTGTCAGAAGTCGAATTTCCGTTTGTGATACCCGCTTTGTGCGAGATCTCTTACAAGTGATGTGAGACTAAGTCACTTTAAACCGATGAAATCGTCTTAATATTAACTTAAGTTGCTGATTTTATTATGTTGAGTGTTTGCGGGTATATTTCTCACCTGAAATGTTTTTTGGGACTATCTAGGAAACTCGCTCAATTACCGTAATATTTAACTTGTCGACAGGGAGTTGGCAGGAACAGGAAAAAGCCTAATGGACTAGGTATCTTCAGGATGAAGATTTGATTACTTAGGATGAGTGGTCAGCAAGGAAGTTATAATCTCTGGATGAGATTCGCCAGTCAGGATGACAGGCTAGAATGGACACCGCTAGGATGGCGATGAACAAAAAGGAAATTGGTTAAAGGATTTAGCCACTATCAAGGAAAGATGCAGGGAGCACCTTATCTCGAAGAGATAAACAGTAGCCGGATTGCTGCGATAGAGACTTAACCCCGTCAGGCGAAAGCCTAGCGGGGTTTTCTTTTATCTGGAGTTTGGGTTTACTTGAACACTCAGCTCATTGCTAAGTGTATATTAGGTTTGGTTATTGATTGTCTGCGTAGCGAATCGAGTTAATGAACCACTCTTTGTCGCCTTCCGGTGTCTTTACCGTAAACTCATCATCCACTTCTTTCTTGAGCAGAGCTCTAGCCATGGGTGAGTCGATAGAGATATAACCTTTAGCATCGCCGTAGATCTCTTCAGGCCCAACAATGCGAAACTTCTTAATGTCCCCATCATCATTTTCAATTTCGACCCAAGCACCAAAAAATACCTTACCTTCTTGTTGTGGCGAGTAATCCACGATCGTGACATCCGGTAGGAACTTTCTTAAGAAACGTACTCGGCGATCAATCTGTCGAAGCAAACGCTTATTGAAGGTGTAATCTGCGTTTTCTGAACGATCTCCAAGGCTTGCAGCCCAAGTGACTATCTTGGTGATCTCTGGACGTTTCTCGTGCCATAAGTGGTCATGTTCTGCTTTGAGCTTGTTATAACCTTCTCGAGTGATAAGTTTGGTTTTCATAAATCTGACTTAATGAAATGATGATCTAAGATAGAATATATAGAAAGGCAACATACGTTAACAATTATTTAGGCGACTTTTTCTCCAATAATGTTACATTTTTAATGTCTTATACCAATATACAATTTACCAAGAATGCTTAACCTTAGGTTTAAGCTTTAATAGGTGGAACCATTACATGCAAGAAAACTACAAAATTTTAGTGGTCGATGACGATGCTCGTTTACGTGCACTGTTAGAACGCTATCTGTCAGAGCAAGGCTTTCAAGTGCGTAGCGTGGCAAACAGTGAGCAAATGGACCGCCTGTTAACCCGTGAAAATTTTCACTTGATGGTATTGGATTTGATGTTGCCGGGCGAAGATGGCCTATCTATTTGTCGTCGTCTACGAAACGCAAACAACTCGCTACCAATCCTGATGCTTACTGCAAAGGGTGATGAAGTGGATCGCATTGTGGGCTTGGAAGTGGGGGCTGATGATTACCTGCCAAAACCATTTAACCCACGTGAGCTGCTTGCTCGCATTAAAGCGGTACTGCGTCGCCAAGTAATTGAAGCACCAGGCGCGCCAAGTACAGAAGAGTCTGTGGTTGAGTTTGGTGAATTCCGCCTAAACCTAGGTACACGTGAAATGTTCCGTGGTGAAGAGCCAATGCCGCTTACTTCTGGCGAATTTGCAGTACTTAAGTCACTAGTAACCAATGCGCGTGAGCCAATGTCTCGCGATAAGCTGATGAACATGGCTCGTGGCCGTGAGTATTCAGCGATGGAACGTTCTATCGATGTTCAGATTTCGCGTCTGCGTCGTCTAGTGGAAGAAGATCCAAGCAAACCTCGTTACATCCAAACGGTGTGGGGCTTAGGTTATGTGTTCGTTCCAGATGGCAAAGCTGTGTAGTCCAGCTTTATAAGCTCTATAACTGCTTTACCGATTCTGTGAATCTTACGGGTCATCTCATTAATATGCGATGGCCCGTTTTGTATTCAGCACAATGGTTTAGGGTTATAGTCATATAACACCTTCTTTATCTTTCTACATCTTGGGTACCCTATGCGCATACGTAGCTCCTTTACTCAGTCGATAGTGCTTTTCTTAACGCTATTGGTTGCTAGCCAAATTTTTTCTTATTACGCAGTGTTTAACTATGCATTGATGCCGAGTTTGCAGCAGTTTAATAAGATTCTGGCGCATGAGTTAAACCTAGTATTAGACCAAGGCAGTGATATCGAGATTGATGCGCCATTGCGTCAGCGTGTACTTGAACAACTCGGGGTAACCGTTCACGCGAAAAACAGTGAAGCGGCGGGTGAGTATTACCACGCGGTTGCGATTGACTTGATGAGCGAGGAGATGACCAAAGAGCTAGGCTCTGAAACCGAAGTACGGTTGATTCTAGGTAAAGAGAGCTATGTGCTGTGGATGGACATTGCGCAGCTGCCCAACTCTCTGATTCGTATTCCTCTTTCTGAGTTGCAAGAAGAAGATTTTGCACCACTATTTCGTAACAGTCTGATCATGGCGTTGTTGATTGTCGTAGGTGGTTGGTTGTTTATCCGCTTACAAAACCGGCCGTTGATAGCGCTAGAGAAAGCCGCGCAAGGTGTCGGGCGCGGCGATATTCCACCGCCATTGCCGGTTCAAGGTGCGCAAGAAATTCGCTCAGTAACACGAGCTTTCAATCAAATGTCGAAAGGCATACAAGAATTGGAAGAAGACCGCGCTTTGTTGATGGCAGGAATCAGTCATGATTTGCGTACTCCGTTAACGCGTATTCGCTTAGCAACCGAGATGATGTCGCCAGAAGACAGCTACTTAGCGGAAGGCATCATCAGTGATACCGAAGAGTGTAACGAGATCATCAGTCAGTTCATGGATTACCTAAAGCCTGTTGACAGAGACTCATTCCAAGCGGTGTTTGTCGATGATATTGCGCGAGAAGTCTCTAGCTCTGAAGGTGGCTATGAGGTCCAGATTGAAACCGATATTCCAGAAACCATGAAACCTGCGTTGGGCAACCCGATCGCAATGAAGCGTGCAGTGAGTAACTTGGTGGTGAACGCGCTGCGCTATGGTAATGGCTGGGTCAAGGTATCGACCGGCATGACGGCAGATAACAAGTTAGCTTGGGTAACGGTAGAAGATAATGGTCCGGGTATTCCACAAGACCAGATCGGTAAGTTGTTTGAACCCTTCACACGTGGTGACACGGCTCGAGGCAGCGAAGGTACGGGCTTGGGCTTGGCAATTGTGAAACGTATTGTTAGCCAGCATCAAGGTGCGGTAGTGGTCAATAACCGCAGTGAAGGTGGCTTAAAAGCGCAGATCAGTTTCCCTGTGAAACCTTAGGCTTGGGCTATACGCACTAAAAAGGCTTCCTTGAGGAAGCCTTTTTACGTTTTAAGCGGAAATATAATGGCTAATTACGCCTTAGAATAGACATCGCGCTCGCCTAGCCAGCGGTTGATGATCGCCTTAGCGTTATCTGGGTAGCTATCATGAATATGGCGGGCGATACGCTGCACTTCAGGGATTAAACGTTGGTCTCGTACTAAGTCAGCAATCTTAAAGTCAGCCAAGCCGGTCTGTTTAGTGCCAAGTAGCTCACCTGGGCCACGGATCTCTAGGTCTCGCTGAGCAATCACAAAGCCATCGTTACTTTCACGCAGTACCCCTAAGCGCTTCTGAGCGGTTTTTGATAGTGGAGAGTGATACAGCAGCACACAGTGGCTTGCGACTGAACCACGGCCAACACGACCGCGCAATTGGTGTAATTGCGCCAGACCAAGACGCTCTGGGTTCTCGATGATCATTAAGCTCGAATTCGGTACATCCACACCTACTTCAATCACGGTTGTCGCAACCAATAGGTGCAGTTTGTTCTCTTTGAATTCCTGCATTACTGCCTGCTTCTCGGCAGGTTTCATTCGGCCGTGTACTAAACCAATTTTCACGTCAGGCAATTTTCGTTGTAGTTCTTCTGCGGTGTCAGCCGCGGCTTGAGCTTCCAATACTTCTGACTCATCAATTAGCGTACACACCCAATAGGCTTGCTTGCCCTCATTGAGACACGCATTGCGCACCCGCTCAACAATGTCATCACGTTTGGTATCAGGAATCGCTACGGTTTGAATCGGTGTTCGCCCCGGTGGCAGCTCATCAATAATTGAGGTTTCGAGATCGGCATAGGCCGTCATTGCGAGCGTTCGTGGGATTGGCGTTGCCGTCATCACCAATTGGTGAGGGTAATAACCTTGCTTAGCGCCCTTTTCACGCAGCTCTAATCGCTGGTGGACACCAAATCGGTGTTGCTCATCAATGATCACTAAGCCAAGGTTTTTGAACTCGACGTGTTCTTGGAATAGGGCATGAGTACCGACCACCATTTGCGCTTCGCCGCTGGCAATTCGCGCTAGCTCAGTCTCACGAGCTTTACCTTTGAGTTTACCTGCCAACCAACCGACTTGAATGCCCATAGCTTCAAACCAATTGGCGAAATTGATCGCGTGCTGTTCAGCCAATAGCTCGGTTGGTGCCATCAGTGCTACTTGCTGACCATGTTCTAATGCGCGAACCGCCGCCAGTGCAGCAACCAAGGTTTTACCTGAACCTACATCCCCTTGTACTAAACGCATCATTGGATGTGGTTTTTCTAAGTCAGCTTCAATCTCTTTAGTCACTCGTGCTTGAGCATTGGTTGGAGAAAATGGCAGCTGAGCCAATAACTTACCTTTCAAGGTGTTCGCTGGGGGAAATGGCATCGCTTTGTCTTGTTGCCCTTTGCTGCGAACTGACAGCATCGACAGGTTTTGAGCCAGTAACTCTTCCATAATCAGACGCAGTTGCGCAGGGTGTTTACCTTCATCAAACAGCTCTAGGTCAATGCCCGGAGGTGGTCTGTGAATGGTATGCAGCGCTTGTGCTAGGGTGATTTGGTGATCGTATAAACCAGATGGTAGCAACTCATTGACGGCTGCTTTGTCGATAAGCTCTAACGCTTGGTCTGTCAGGTTACGCAGCGTGACTTGTCTTAGCCCTTCAGTGGTTGGGTACACCGGGGTTAGGTTCGCTTCAACATCTGGCTGCTGTCTTGGGGCAAAGAACTTGTAGTCAGGGTGGACGATCTCCAGCCCCATATTGCCGCGCTTGATTTCACCGTAGGCGTGTACTTGTTTGCCTTCGGCAAAGTTATTCTTCATTCCGGCAGTGAAGTTGAAAAAGCGTAGGGTAATGGTGCCATTCCCATCACTGATCTTTACTGCGAGCATCTTACGTTTACCGAAAATGGTATCAACATGCATCACCTTGCCTTGCACCGCAGCCCAAAGGCCAGCGTGCAGTTTTACGATTGGATAGATGCGTGTTCTATCTTCATAGCGTAAAGGGAGGTGAAATAGCAGGTCTTGTACGTTATTAAGCCCAACCTTCTCCAGTTTCTCTGCGACTTTAGCGCCGACTCCAGATAAAGAGTTGAGAGGGATAGCAGATAAAAGCTGTGACATAACAAGGCTCATAAACGTAAGAGAGATGATCTATTCAAGCATTTTACTGGATTTTTGTACAGGATAAAGCTTAGAAGCAGATACGGGATG
Source organism: Vibrio sp. TMPB1044 (assembly GCF_030442075.1). Taxonomy (NCBI): domain Bacteria; kingdom Pseudomonadati; phylum Pseudomonadota; class Gammaproteobacteria; order Vibrionales; family Vibrionaceae; genus Vibrio; species Vibrio sp. TMPB1044. The sequence continues at coordinate 88,015 of NZ_JAUJED010000005.1, forward strand.
CGAAGGGATAAGAGCAGATGCGAGATACGGGTAAACGAGATACGAAGAGATTAGGAGCAGATGCGGGATGTGGGTAAGCGAGCTAAGAAAAGAACAGGGCGGTACAAAAAATTAAAGCAGACTCGAAATACGGAGAGTTGAGTAGTGAAAAGCTTGTGCTCTTCGCATCTCGAGACTCGTATCTCTCATCTGCTTTTGGATCAGTTCTTACGACGTCTTACTTTCAGCGCGTGTGGCATCACACGTAGCTTTTTCATAATGCTTGCAAGATGAACACGATCTTTAGTGGTCAGCAAGATAGTCACTGTGTACAGGCGACCGTCACGTTCTTCGGTAGAAATACCGTGAATGTTAGAGCCTGTTTTCGAGATAACATTAGTTAGCTCAGCCAGTGCACCTTGGTGATTCTGCAGATCAACCTGAAGCTCAGCTGTGAACTCTTGGTCGTAATCGTCAGACCATTCAACCGCCATGTATTTGTCTGGTTCTTTCTGGTAACCACGAACGTTTGGACACGTTTCACGGTGAACCACAAGGCCACGACCTGGAGATACATGGGCAATGATGTGATCATCTGGAATCGGGTGACAACAGTTGGCGAACGTCAGCAGTAGACCTTCAGCACCACGGATAGGAAGTTTCTTCCTTGGTGTATCGCTGTTGTTTTCCACTTCAGTTAGCTCGTCAGCATCACCCAGTAGGCGACGAGCAATCACGATACTCATCAGCTCACCAAGACCAATCGATGCTAGTAAGTCTTCAATGCTGTCGAGACGAAGATCAGACAAAACATGTTCAACGTTCTCTTGGCCGATATCGCCAATCGAGTGTTCGCCAAGTGCGTGGTTCAGTAGACGACGACCTAAAGTAATCGATTCTTCACGACGCATGGTTTTCAGAACCTGTCGGATCTTAGTGCGAGCTCGCGATGTCACAACGTAGTTGAGCCATGCTGCATTCGGACGCGCGCCCGGAGCACTGATGATCTCAATCGTTTGGCCATTCTTCAGCGACTTGCTGAGTGGGTAAGGGTTCATGTCTACACGAGCGCCTACACACATGTTGCCGACATCGGTATGTACCGCGTAAGCAAAATCGACCGCTGTTGCGCCCGCAGGAAGTTCGACAATGCGACCTTTCGGCGTGAATACAAAGATTTCATCTGGGAACAGATCAGACTTAACGTTTTCAATGAACTCGAATGAGTTACCCGCGCTTTGTTGCAGCTCAAGTAAGCTCTGCATCCAACGTTGTGCTTTAACCTGTGCGGTTGTGCCATTACTGCTACGTGAACCATTGCCTTTGTAAGCCCAGTGCGCCGCGACACCTTTGTCTGCCATTTGATCCATATCTTCAGTACGGATCTGAACCTCAACTGGCACCCCATGAGGGCCGATCATTGACGTATGCAGAGATTGGTAGCCGTTGGCTTTTGGTACCGCAATGTAATCTTTCATGCGGCCAGGGCGAGGCTTGTACAGGCTGTGAGCCTGACCAAGTGCGCGATAACAAGTATCTGGGGTATCAACCACCACGCGGAAAGCGTAGATGTCCATAATGGTGTGGAAGCGCTGCTCTTTAGTTTTCATCTTGTTATAGATGGAGAACAGGTTCTTTTCACGACCAAGTACGCGAGCAGGCAAACCGACTTCTTCAAGGCGGCCCTCGATTTCGCTATGGATACGTTGGATCATCTCCTTACGGTTACCACGCGCAGCTTTCACTACGTTTTTAAGTACGCGATAACGGTTAGGATAAAGGGCTTCAAATCCCAGCTCTTCTAGTTCGGTCTTGATGTTATGAATACCAAGACGGTGAGCTAGCGGAGAATAAATCTCGAGGGTTTCACGAGCAATACGACGCTTTTTATCAGGACGAAGAGCCCCAAGTGTACGCATGTTGTGAGTACGGTCAGCTAATTTGATCAAGATAACGCGGATGTCTTGCACCATGGCGAGAACCATCTTGCGGAAGTTCTCTGCTTGCGCTTCTTTGCGATCACGAAATTTAAGCTTATCCAGCTTAGATACACCATCAACCAGTTCAGCAACAGTATTGCCAAATTGAGCTTCTAGCTCCTCTTTTGTAACTTCAGTATCTTCAATTACATCGTGGAGTAGGGCTGCTTGCAGGGTTTCGATATCCAGACGCATTTCTGCCAGGATTCTTGAAACAGCAACAGGGTGGATTATGTATGGTTCACCCGTTGAACGGGTTTGCCCTTCATGGGCGTTTCTCGCTACCACATAAGATTGACGCAGAGCCTCAATTTGAGGCTCTGTTAGGTATTCTTGGGCAACGTCTTTGAGGCTATCGAATAGATACAAATTAAAGGCCCGGAAGGTTAATTAGTTCGAATGACGCTTTTAACGAGTGTGAGCGATGCTGCTTACTGCTGCAAGTTCAGCCGCTTCTTGCTCTTGTTGCTCTTGACGCTCACGAGCATCTAGTACGTCTTTAGTGATAAGACCTTCTTCGATTTCGCGAAGAGCGATAACCGTTGGCTTATCGTTTTCTTCAGGCACTAGTGAATCTTTACCGCCAGTTTGCATTTGACGTGCGCGGCGAGCCGCAATAAGAACTAGGTCGAAACGGTTGCCAACTTTTTCAACAGCGTCTTGAACAGTTACGCGTGCCATGAGGACTCCAAATAGTAATTAACTAATAAATTTTTGATGACGAGAAAGTATACAAGTTTAACTAGAGACTTTCTAGATCACCGTATACTTATCTCAATGGAAAATCTAGGGGATCTAGATTATTCCGCTAATAAAGCAGTAAGCATGCCGCTGTATTTCGCTGCTTGCTTATCTTCTTTTAAACGTTCCGCACGAATGATAGCTCTGAAGTCCATTAGGGCTGCATCAAAGTCATCATTCACGATCACATAATCATATTCTGCATAGTGAGAAATCTCTGATTTTGCTTCGCTCATGCGTTTCGCAATAACTTCGTCGCTATCTTGACCGCGAACATTCAAACGACGCTCTAGCTCACCATTTGATGGTGGAAGAATGAATACACTCTTCGCTTGAGGCATTTGTTCACGGATCTGACGAGCGCCTTGCCAGTCGATATCTAGGAATACATCGATACCGCGGTCTAGGTTTTCTTCAATCCAAACGCGTGAAGTACCGTAGTAGTTGCCGAACACTTCAGCGTACTCTAGGAACTCACCTTTACCAATAAGATCTTCGAAGTGATGTTTTTCTACAAAGTGGTAGTGAACACCATTCTCTTCACCAGGGCGCATACCGCGAGTGGTGTGTGAAACAGATACCTTCATTGCGTAGGTTGGATTGGTTTCTAGCATTGCTGAGATCAAGCTCGACTTACCTGCGCCACTAGGTGCAGATACGATGTAAAGAGTACCTTTGCCCATCTGTATATTTCCACTGTTGGTTGGATTGAGTGAAGGCAATAGACCTACACTATAAAAGATAGCACTGACTCTAATTGTTGTTCCGTTGGTTACGTCTATAAAGAGATAACGAGTAAAACTAATAGAAGCAACTGGTGAAAATTAGGTCAGAAAAATGGAGGCGAAGAGTAGCATATTTAGATGATTGAGAACAACTGGCTTGATCGTTATTTATTGGCGAATGATCTTCATGAGGATCTTTGTAGAAATGTAATCACTCACCATCTGCACTTTTTTATGTGATCTGGACAAAATCTGTTGAAGTTTTAATCTCAATCCTTACAATCCGCGCAAACGATTAAATGCTGTATATGTTTGATGAAATGGATCAAATGTTTCTACTACCGAGCCTATCTTGGTGACTACAGTTTTTAGTGTAGAGACTTCTCTATTCTCACAGCATTTGAATCACCAAATTCTTAATTTATTGCATAGGTTTTGTTGTGAGTACCGATTCCACCCTAAAAGCCCAGAACTCTTCTGGCTCACTTGATTCGTTGTTTAAAATCACTGAAAGAAAAACCACGATTGGCACTGAGCTGTACGCGGGTTTCATTACTTTCTTGGCGATGAGTTACATTCTGGCGGTCAACCCAGCGATTTTGGGTGGTATTCCTGGAATGGATAAAGGTGCCGTGTTTACTGCAACAGCACTTGCTGCGGCTATTTCGACCCTAATCATGGGTATTTGGGGCAACTATCCAGTGATGCTTGCGCCGGGCATGAGTATGAACGGCTTCTTTAAAGGCTTGCTATTAAGTGGTTCAGTCGCGGTCCTTTGGAATGAAGCACTATTCGGCATCTTCTTGTCGGGCATACTTTATCTTGCGTTCTCACTGACCAATATTCGTAAGTCGATGATTGAGTCGATCCCTGAAGACTTGAAACTGGCAATTACCGTATCGCTCGGACTGTTTATTGCTTTTTTAGGTCTGAAGAATGCAGGCATTATCGTTTCTAACCCATTCGTGTTGGTTGGTCTAGGTGATATCTCAGATCCAAAAGTGATCATCGCTTATGTAAGTATTTTCATCGCACTAGGCTGTATGGTTCGTGATATCAAGCTCGCTACATTCATTTCATTTGTGTCGGCAATTGCACTAACTATTCTTGCTGACGTATTTATGGGTACATCAAACGCGCCAATCCCAGAACAGTTAGTAGCTATGCCGCCAAGCATGGCAGGCAGCTTCGGCGCTATCTTTGATTTCTCGGCTTTCACACCTGAGAAAATGTTCGACCTATTATTCATCGTGCTTATCTTCCTGATTGTCGATTTCTTCGATGGCTTGAGCACGATCGTTGGTGTTGGCCGCGATGCAGGAATCATTGATAAAGACGGTAAGGTGCCAAACGCGAAGTCGGCTCTAGTGGCTGATGCTGGCGGTACTGTGATTGGCTCAATTCTGGGTACCACATCGATTACGGCTTTCTCTGAGTCAGGTATTGCGTCTTCTCAAGGTGCGAAAACGGGCTTAGCGGCAGTCATGGTTGCGGGTTTGTTCCTAATCTCGCTATTCCTATACCCAATCTTCTCTATCTTCTCGGCAGCCATGGTTGCGCCGGCGATGGTAGTGGTGGGTATTTACATGGTAGGTCGCCTTGGTCAGATTAACTGGGAAAAGAAAGAGTCACGCATTGCAGCCTTCTTCACCATCATGTTTACAGTGCTAAGCTTCTCTCCAGCGAACGGTATGGCGATGGGTTTCATCAGCTACGCATTCACAATGGTTGTGGCAGGTAAGCGCAAAGAAGTACACCCGCTGATCTACGGACTGTGTGTGGTTTTCTTGACTTATTTGATTTTGCTATAAGCTTAACTAGTGAATAGTCGTTAGTAAGTAAAAGACAGACAGATGGCTCCGCAGTGAATGTGGGGCCATTTTTGTATCTGTCGTCTCTCTAGAGTACGCGACTTATATTGATGCATGCTATTGTAGAGACTGGATTAATTATTTTTTGAAGAGTGACTATGCCTTCTCATTTACCCAAATCTTTTAGTAAGCCGTTTTTAAAAGTGTTCCACATTATGGAAGCGGTATTGCTGGTGGCGATCACGCTCGCGACCTTGTTTGCGATGGTCGAAGAGTTCATGCATGTCTTCGCTGAACGCCGTGTACAACTGACCGACATTCTATTGATGTTCATCTATTTAGAAGTGTTGGCGATGGTTCAACAGTTTGTGATGAACGGTAAGATCCCAGTGCGATACCCAATCTATATCGCGATGATGGCGATTGCTCGTTACATCACTTTGGGTATGAAAGAGCTCGATGCAGTATTGATCGTTTGGTTATCTTTAGCGGCATTTATCTTAGCTGCTGCAACACTCTTGATTCGTGTTGGGCATCATTATTGGCCGTATGTAGACCTTCGAACCAAGCAGCCAGATGAGTAACACTTTGAAGGTTAAGGTTTTATAAATGAAGCCCAGCGATATCGTTGGGTTTTTAATTGGGTTGGTTGAACAAAAAAACATCAATTTATCCAAATAACGCTTTACAAGCAGGCTAAGATCACCAAGAATGGCGTCGCTCTGTTTTCAGGGTTATTAAATGAAACATCCAGTTGTAAAGTAAAACCCTTAGTATTGCTTCATTGTTATTCTCAGTGTTTCCCTTAGCTTCATAGATACATTAAATAATTCAAGCTTTCAGCGCATCGCACTTTTGGCGATTAATTTTTTATTTTTATATAAGGGACACATCATGTCTAACAAAACAAACGGCGTAGTAAAATGGTTTAACGAAGAGAAAGGCTTCGGTTTCCTAACTCAAGACAACGGCGGCGCTGACGTATTCGTTCACTTCCGTGCTATCGCATCTGAAGGTTTCAAGACTCTTAAAGAAGGCCAACAAGTGTCTTTCGAAGTAGAGCAAGGCCAAAAAGGTCTTCAAGCTGCAAACGTTGTAGCTCTATAAGATTTTAAGTCGGCGCAGGTTGCATTAGCAACTTGCGTCACTTTCTCCCTTAAATCTTTCCCCTCTAGTTCCACCTGTAATATCCCCCTCAAAATATTCTAAAATCCTTTGTTACATCCGCTTCTCTGTTTTATCTATAGCTGTATCTATCTCTTGCTCCAAACAAATCTCCTGCGTAACAACCTGCTCAACCTGATTGGCATTATTGCATCCATAAAAAAAGCCCCTAAAACTAGGAGCTTATCTTGATCTAATCAACACTGATTCAGCTAATAGCTTATTCACAGCGTGTTACTGACAAACTGTTATTCAATATTCTGGATCTGCTCACGCATCTGTTCGATAAGAACCTTAAGCTCTACGCCTGATGCTGTGATGTCTGTGCTGATAGACTTAGATGCTAGCGTGTTTGACTCACGGTTGAACTCTTGCATCATGAAGTCTAGCTTACGGCCACAAGCGCCACCTTTCTTCAATACTACGTTCGCTTCTTTCACGTGAGAGTCTAGACGGTCTAGTTCTTCTGCTACGTCTGACTTCTGAGCCAGTAGGATAAGCTCTTGCTCAACGCGAGAACCTTCAAGTTCAATTTTCGCATCTTCAAATTTGGTAAGAAGACGCTCACGTTGCCACTCTAGGATCTCAGGCATGCGTGCACGAACTTTCACTACTTCTTCAGTGATTGCATCTAAACGCTGAACGATGAGCGCTTTCATGTTTTCGCCTTCACGAGCACGAGCGTCAATGAACTCTGCGATTGCATCGTTGAATGCTTCAAGTAAATCTTTGTTGATGGCATCCATATCTTGCTCTGGAGTTTCCATCACGCCAGGCCAGTTCATAACTTGGAATGGATTTAGACGACTGTCTTCACCTGTCATGGTCATAACTTGGTTAGCAGCATTAATTACTTGCTGAGCCAAACCTTCGTTAATGCTTAGCTCGCCCTTTGCTGCAGGGTTTGCTTCGAAGCGTAGGTTACATTCAACCTTGCCGCGAGCTAGACGCTTACGGAAACGCTCACGCAAGATTGGTTCTAAACCACGGAACTGTTCAGGCATACGGAAGTAAGTTTCTAGGTAGCGCTGGTTTACACTACGGATTTCCCATACTGCTGTACCCCAATCGCCTTTTACTTCTTTGCGTGCATACGCGGTCATACTATAAATCATCGAATTTTCCTGTCTTTTATCATTCTGAAAATAACGCGCACGCATAGTATCACGATACGGGTTGCACTCGAAGTCGATTGCTTTTCATTATAAATAGCCTTTCATGATAAATAGCTTTGAACGGTAAATAGATTTGCACGATAAACTGCTATATAATCTTGCCCCAATCAAAACTGTCTCACCCCTTTCTTAGGTGATGCACTCTTTCGATAGTAAATCACTTCAGACTGTTAATAAGGTAGATACCAATGCGTCCAAATGACCGCGCTGTAGATCAAATTCGTCCAATTAAAATTACTCGTAACTACACAGCTTATGCTGAGGGTTCTGTATTAGTTGAGTTCGGCAACACTAAAGTTCTATGTAATGCGACGGTAGAAGAAAACGTACCGCGTTGGTTGAAAGGCCAAGGAAAGGGTTGGGTAACGGCTGAATACGGCATGCTTCCACGTGCAACGCACACTCGTAACCGTCGTGAAGCGGCGAGCGGTAAGCAAGGTGGTCGTACGATGGAAATCCAACGTCTGATCGCTCGTAGCCTACGTGCTGTTGTTGACCTGAAAGTAATGGGTGAAATCATGATCACTGTCGATTGTGATGTTATCCAAGCAGACGGCGGTACACGTACTGCTTCTATCTCAGGTGCAAGCGTTGCAATGGCTGATGCTATCAACAGCTTACTAGCAAGCGGTAAACTGAAAAAGAACCCAATGAAAGGCCACGTAGCGGCAGTTTCAGTGGGCATCGTTGGTGCACAAGCACTGTGTGACCTTGAGTACGTTGAAGACTCAGCAGCAGATACCGATATGAACGTTGTAATGACGGAAGACGGTAAGATGATTGAGATTCAAGGCACCGCAGAAGGCGAACCGTTCAGCCACGAAGAGCTGATGCAGCTTTTAGCCCTGGCGAATAAGGGCATTGCCGATATCGTCGAAGCGCAGAAAGCTGCGTTGGCCGACTAGTTTCTAGATAGCTCCCACATTGGGGGCTATTTTTTTATCTTCGTCGTATTCGCGCCCTCCGCGTTGTTAACTGCGCTTGCTCACCCGAATCACTTACTACTCGTAAGCTCACGGGGTTCGCAAGCTTGTTGCCTAGCGGAAAGCACGACTACTTAGAAGATACTGGGATGAGTTTAAGTTAATTAAGTTTTATTGAATAAACGTAGAGGAAAAACATGAAAGCATATCAACGTGAATTTATTGAATTTGCACTAGAGAAAGAAGTACTTAAGTTTGGTGAGTTTACTTTAAAGTCTGGCCGTAAGAGCCCTTACTTCTTCAATGCTGGATTGTTTAATACAGGTCGTGACTTAGCGCGTTTAGGTCGCTTCTACGCAGCAGCATTGGCTGATTCTGGCATTGAGTTTGATGTGTTATTTGGCCCTGCATACAAGGGCATCCCAATTGCAACGACGACAGCGGTTGCACTGGCAGATCACCACGATGTAGACACGCCTTACTGTTTCAACCGTAAAGAAGCGAAAAACCACGGTGAAGGTGGCAATCTAGTGGGTAGCGCACTGGAAGGTCGCATCATGCTTGTAGATGACGTGATCACTGCTGGTACTGCTATTCGTGAGTCGATGGAAATCATCCAAGCGAACGGCGCGGATCTAGCGGGTGTTCTTGTTGCTATCGACCGTCAAGAGAAGGGCAAAGGCGAGCTGTCTGCAATTCAAGAAGTTGAACGCGACTTCGGTTGTGCAATCATCTCTATCGTTAGCCTAACTGACCTTGTGACTTTCCTTGAAGAGAAAGGCACAGATGCAGCACATCTAGACGCAGTAAAAGCCTACCGCGCTCAATACGGAATCTAACCCCTGAAGCGTCGAACCTAACAGTCTAGCGTTCTAAGTTTAGAATCGAAAAATCAAAAAGGCCCGAGAGATAAATATCTTTCGGGCCTTTTACTTTTCTATTGAAGTGAGCTTCTTATCTAAAGATAGGAGTTCTATTTATAACGAATACCGCGCTCAATTTCTGGGTCTTCCATAGTCTTAAAGCGCTTGTGCAGCCACATCCACTGCTCTGGAGCTCGTAAGATAATCTTCTCAAGATAGCGGTTCATGTAGGCAGCGGCAGCTTTCTCATCTTTCTGCGGATAGTTATCTTCGATTGACTCATCGGCCATGATTTCATACTTGCCGTCGGCATTTCTAAAACCAGACCCTGGAACAAGTGCGCATCGGCTAGTGTAAGCCAGAATACTGGTGCCTGTTGTGGTACATGCATCTTCTACCGCGAAGAAAGGCACAAACACAGATTTATTACGACCGTAATCATGATCCGGCAGGTAGAAAAGGATCTCACCCTGACGCAGAATTCGAATCATACGTTTCACGTCTTTACGGTGAATCAGGCGATTGCCGTTCTGAGTACGACCACGGTATTGAATAAATTCATAAGCCGGATTGTTGTGCGGGCGATAAACACCTAAACCTGAAATACCAAGAACAGCCATTGCTCGTGCCGTGATCTCTAGGTTCAAGGCATGTACACAGCATAAAAGAACGCCTTTGCCGTTGGCTTTGTGCGTACGCAGCATTTGAGTGTCTTTGTCCACGAGGATGCGCTTGAAGCGCCATGTAGGCCAAAACCAAGTAATCCCGGTCTCGATAAGAGCCATACCAGTATTCTTAAAGTTCTCACTGACCATTGCCGCGACTTCATCTGCTGGCTTGTCTGGGAAGGCGAGTTCTAAATTGCGAGTTGCTACCGCGACACGTTTTTTACCATAACGAGCGCCCAAAGAGCCTAACGATCGGCCTAATAGCAGTAAGAGACGGTAAGGGAGAACGTTAACGATAAGCGCCAATAACCCAAAACCGAACCATACCCCCCAGTATTTAGGGTGGAGTAACGCCAGAGTAAAAGGTGGCTTAGTAATAACGTGTTGTGCAGTGCTGTTTGTCGGAGAAGTTTTCGTCGTCATAACCATCACTTAAAATTTGATTGCTACTTAATCTGAGCGCTTAACAGAGCCCAATAAGCATCGAAGTTTTCTGTCGGTTGATATTTGAAGTCTGAGCGAACAAATCGATTCAAGCTGCCTTCAACTTGACCGAGCAGCTGAGCGGCTAAGATTTTCTCATCAACCGGGAATGATTTCCCTTCACGAAGCTTTCTTTCACGCAGGATCTGGCGAAGTTGCGTCTCAATGCGTTCGAAAAGTTGGTTGATGCGATCACGCAGGCGTTCATTTTCAAACATTAGAGCATGACCAGATAAAATTCGAGTCAGGCCTGGGTTACGTTCTGAGAAAACTAAGATAAGTTGTAGCACTAGGCGTATGCGCTCTAGTGTGTCTTTCTCTTCATCCAGAATGCGGTTGATTCGAGACATCAACGCTTCTTCAATGAACTCGATTAGGCCTTCAAACATGCGAGCTTTGCTTGGGAAGTGGCGGTATAACGCAGCCTCAGAAACACCCACTTGCTTGGCCAACTTTACCGTTGTGATACGAGAAGCACCTTCGGTCGATTCCAACATTTGTGCGAGAGCTTGTAGGATTTCTTCACGACGGTTTGATTTTCGAGCACCAGCCATCTATTTACTTCCTTTCCTAAAGATGAGGATTGAGTGAAGAAGGATTATAAACACCAATCAATTCTGTTTCCTAGTTTTGTGAGCCCTAGGTCAACAGAATCGAGAGGTGTCAGCAGATTGTCAGAGCAAATTTGTGCGTTTATGCACCAATAAGCTGTTGGATCTGATCGAGGATCTGGAAACCAAGTGTGTCTTTGCTATCCAGTGGCAGAGATTTATCACCGCCTTTCCAATAAAGGTGCAATTCATTACTGCTGCTATTGAAGCCTTGGCCTTCGACAGAAACGTCGTTAGCGCAAATCATGTCGAGGTTCTTTTTTTCTAACTTACCGCGCGCGTATTTTTCAACATCTTGAGTTTCAGCTGCGAAGCCGACAGTAAATGGGCGACCTTCGGTCATTGAAGCGACAGAAGCGACGATGTCTGGGTTCTTAACCATTTGAATGGTCATATCGTCTTTACCATCGACCTTCTTAAGCTTTTGGTCTGCAATGGTCTCTGGGCGGTAATCGGCAACCGCGGCACAGCTGATGAAAATATCATGTTGTGCCGCGTGATCAGTAACGGCATCAAACATCTGTTGAGCGCTGTCGACATCGATACGATTAACCTTATTTGGTGTCGCGAGTGATACAGGACCGCTGATTAGAGTTACTGTTGCGCCTTGTTTCGCTGCCGCTTCAGCCAGAGCATAGCCCATCTTGCCCGAGCTGTGGTTGGTAATGTAACGCACAGGATCAATGGCTTCACGAGTTGGACCCGCCGTGATTAACACAGAGCGACCAGCAAGAGGTTTAGGTTGGAAGAAGTCTTCACAGCGGTGCACGAGCTGCATAGGCTCTAGCATGCGACCCATTCCCACATCACCACACGCTTGTTCGCCAGCCGCCGGTCCCCAAATCTCACAACCACGACGTTTTAGTGTTGCGATGTTCTCTTGAGTGGCAGGGTGGCTGTACATCTGTTGGTTCATTGCCGGAGATACCGCAACTGGCGCATCGGTTGCTAGAACCAAAGTGGTCAGTAGGTCGTTACCCATGCCAGCGGTCATGCGAGCAATCAGATCAGCGGTTGCTGGCGCTAGTAATACCAAATCAGCCCATTTTGCGAGCTCAATGTGCCCCATGGAAGCCTCAGCAGCAGGATCAAGCAAACTATCAGACACAGGCCTTCCAGAGACGGCTTGCATGGTGAGAGGAGTAATGAACTCCTTGGCTGCATTCGTCATCACGACTTGTACTTGTGCTCCACGTTCAATTAAGCGTCGAGTCAGTTCGGCACATTTATACGCAGCGATACCACCACTAATGCCAAGTAGGATTTTTTTCCCAGCCAGGCCTTGTAGGTCAGCGTTATCCAGTTGATTAACCAATGTTTGCATGATTCTGTTCCTTAATTTCTCTGCGACTTACGATATCAGAACAAAGGATAAGTGCCTAGAAGCAGAACTCGAACAGAGTTGACGCTCATCAAGTTGGTGTTATCAAACTTATCAATTACACGATTTTGTTAGTGTCTCGTTTCCTTTGATCTCTATCGAAGGATCTCTGATTACGATCTCATTAAGGTGATGGGTTGTGTTCATGACCAATGATTGTCTTTATATGCCAATAGATAAAATACCTGCCGAATCGATGCCGAGAGAAAAGTTGTTAAATAGAGGGCCTGATTCCTTGAGTGATGCGGAACTGCTCGCGATATTCCTGCGAACAGGGACACAAGGAATGAACGTCTTGGAACTCGCAGACAAGTTGATCAAAGACTTTGGCTCGCTCCGCCATCTCTTTTCAGCAACGCAGGAAGAGTTTTGTGCTCATAAAGGGATGGGGCAGGCCAAGTATGTTCAATTGCAAGCTGTGTTAGAGATGACGCAGCGTTATCTAGCAGAGACTTTATCTCGTGGAGATGCGCTTACTAGCCCAAGTCATACTAAGCTTTATCTCTCGAGCATGTTGCGCGATCGCCAGCGAGAAGCCTTCTATATATTGTTCCTCGATAACCAAAATAGGGTAATAAAGGACGAGGTGATGTTTGAAGGAACCATCGATGCCGCATCGGTTTACCCGAGGGAAGTGGTTAAACGGTCACTTCATCATAATGCGGCGGCATTAATTTTGGCTCACAACCATCCTTCGGGTGTTGCGGAGCCCAGCCAAGCGGATAGGCGGATTACACGCCGATTAACCGATGCACTGGCGCTGGTGGACATACGAATACTCGACCATTTTGTGGTTGGAGATGGCGAAGTTGTCTCTTTTGCAGAACGTGGATGGATTTGAATCACATTTTAGGTTGTTAGTTGCGTTAAATCTGCTATTATTCCGCCCACATTTTTAGACCTAAAATCAGCTCTGATTACTCAAGCAAGCTGCGCTGCACAAAAAAAGATCACGAAATCCGTAAAAAGGATCTGTTCGGGTCTTGAGCAATGCGTGTCAAGTTAGTATAATGCGCGACCTTTGATAGCCTTGTATGGATTTTCCATAACGGTTTTTACCTTCTATTTTAATTGATAGAGAGGTTCGGCCACCAAGGTTGATATCGAGCTGAAACGATTGGAGAAGACATTCATGTCCCGAGTATGCCAAGTAACTGGTAAGCGTCCAGTAACGGGTAACAACCGTTCACACGCACGCAATGCTACTAAGCGCCGTTTTCTGCCGAACCTACAAACTCATCGTTTCTGGGTAGAGAGCGAAAAACGTTTTGTTAAACTACGTCTAACTGCTAAAGGCATGCGTATCATTGATAAGAAAGGCATCGATGCTGTTCTTGTTGATATCCGTGCACGTGGCGAAAACGTTTAAGAGGAATTAAGCAATGGCTAAAGGCATTCGTGAGAAAATTCGTCTAGTATCTTCTGCAGGTACTGGTCACTTCTACACAACTGATAAGAACAAGCGTAACATGCCAGGCAAATTTGAGATCAAAAAGTTTGATCCAGTAGTTCGCCAACACGTTATGTACAAAGAAGCTAAAATCAAGTAATTGATGCTTTTTTTGCTCTTCTTCAGTAGAAGAAAGAATTGAAAAACCCAGTTTAATCGCTGGGTTTTTTTATATCTAAAATTTGAATAACTTAATTGTTCTTGCTTAATATAGCGCCTTATAGATAGAAAACCGCACAACATAGAAAGTATTGCCACTTTCACGATATACTGAATGTTCAATAGGTTAGATGAGCAGAATCAGATGAGATATCGTGGACGCCGGTGGAACAACATACTCATGTTCAGTGTGATCGCTTTTATCGGCGTGTTAAACCTTCCAACATTGATCAAAGCATACCTTATCGAGCCTGAACCGCAGGTTGATAGCCCTTATCCTTATCTCCTGAACCCAAAAGCAGAGCTTCAAGCGTTGCACTTTGCTAAGTGGTCTGTCATTCAACAAGACAATCAATGGGTTTACCAGTTCAAAGGTACAGACTTCCCCCAAACCACCAATGCACAAGAGTTGTCACAACGTTGGAAAGAGCTTGTGGGCACGGAAGTCGACTCACAGACCTACACAGACCTTACGCCTCGGTTAAAGACACCGAACACCATCGAAGTATGGTATCAAGACCAAGAAGAGCCCCAACGCATTACTTATTATCAATTGCCTGAGTTCTGGTTGTTAAAAAACTGGAATGATCAGTGGTTGGCGGTGTCTATTGAAGAGAGCTACCTGTTTCCAAGCTTTAACGCTAACCACTCCTCTAAATCGGACGACTAGATTATGCCTGAATTACCCGAAGTCGAAGTAAGTCGTATGGGGATCTCACCTCATTTAGTCGGCGAGACCATTAAAACGCTTACCTTTCGCACGCCTAAGCTGCGTTGGGATATCCCACAAGAGCTCAAAGCATTAGAAGGGCAGGTGATTCGATCTATCTCACGCCGAGCTAAGTACCTATTGATAGAAACAGATACCGGCACTGCCATTGTTCACCTTGGTATGTCTGGCTCACTGCGCGTGTTAGATGCCGATTTCCCGGCAGCAAAACACGATCACGTGGATCTTAAGCTCACCAACGGCAAAGTACTGCGCTATAACGACCCTCGCCGCTTTGGTGCATGGCTGTGGTCTGCTCCTGATGAAATACATCCAGTGTTACTTGGATCTGGCCCTGAACCGCTAACTAATGACTTTAATGCTGACTACATAGCCGAGAAGGCAGAAAAGCGTAAGGTTGCCGTCAAGCAATTCATCATGGACAACAAAGTGGTGGTGGGTGTCGGAAATATCTACGCCAACGAAGCGCTATTTTCTGCACGTATCAACCCTTTGCGTCCCGCAAGCAAAGTGACAAAAGAAGAGTGGGTCTTGTTGACCAAAGAGATCAAACAAGTGCTCGCCACCGCCATCAAGCAAGGCGGCACTACCCTAAAAGATTTCGCACAGGCGGATGGTAAACCTGGATACTTTGCTCAAGAGCTACAAGTGTATGGCAAAGCAGGCGAAAAGTGCCCTAATTGTGAAGCTCTTATTCAAGAGTTAAAAATAGGGCAGAGGAACACGTTTTTCTGTGAAGAGTGCCAAGTATAAAAAAACTGAACTTATGTTCACTTTTTTACGCTAGTAGATAGGCAGGCTAGTAGCTACAATTACACTAATGATATGAATTGAGAATAGTAGAATGAAATATTTAGTAACTGGCGTTGCCGGGTTTATTGGCTCTGCAGTTTCAGAGCGATTATGTGCAGCAGGACATGAGGTTGTCGGTATTGATAACTTGAATGACTACTATGAAGTCTCTTTGAAACATGATCGCTTAAAGCGCATTGAGCATGAAAACCTAATCTTTATCGAGTTGGATCTTGCTGATAGAGAAGGCATGGCAACGTTGTTTGCTGAGCAAAAGTTTGACCGTGTGATTCACTTAGCGGCGCAAGCTGGCGTTCGTTACTCAATCGATAATCCAATGGCGTATGCTGATAGTAACCTTGTCGGTCATTTAGCTATTCTTGAAGGCTGTCGCCACAACAAGGTTGAACACCTAGTGTACGCATCATCAAGCTCTGTGTATGGCTTGAACCAGAAAATGCCATTCCACACGGCAGACAGCGTTGACCACCCGATTTCATTGTACGCAGCGACTAAGAAGTCGAATGAGTTGATGGCACACACTTACTCGCATCTATATGAAGTACCGACGACAGGCCTTCGTTTCTTTACCGTCTACGGCCCTTGGAGTCGCCCTGATATGGCGATGTTCAAGTTTGCGAACTTAATCGTGGCGGGTAAAGAGATCGATATTTACAACAATGGCGACATGATGCGCGACTTCACTTATATCGATGATATCGTTGAAGGTATTATTCGTGTTCAAGACCGAATTCCAGCTAAACAGCCAGATTGGACTGTAGAGCAAGGCTCACCAGCGACCAGCTCAGCACCATACCGAGTGTTTAATATCGGTCATGGTAGTCCAGTTAAATTAATGGACTACATCGAAGCGTTAGAAGACGCTCTCGGTGTTGAAGCGAAAAAGAATTTCATGCCAATGCAGCCAGGTGATGTGTATGCAACTTATGCTGATACTGAAGATCTGTTTGAAGCGGTTGGCTACAAACCTCAAGTTAAAATCCAAGAAGGCGCGAAAGCTTTCGCTGATTGGTATAAAGCCTATTATTCGCTGTAGTAATTGATGGTTTTGAATTAAAAATAGCGCCAATGAGCGCTATTTTTGTTTTTGATGAGCATATTACTTAGCTGTTTTTATTTTGATTTCAGCCGCAACTTTTTGTGGTACAAACTGACTAATGTCCCCACCATGAATCGCCACTTCTCGAACTATTGTCGAAGAAAGGAAGGCATATTCTTCCGAAGGGGTTAAAAAGACACTTTCAAGTCCGGGTAGGAGTTTTCGGTACATACTCGTGAGACCGAATTCGTATTCAAAATCCATGGTTGTTCTTAGGCCACGCACCAATACGTTAGCTTTCTGTTGCTTCGCAAAATCGACCAGTAACCCAGAAAACCCCTCAACAGACACGTTAGGCAAGTGAGACACTGCATCCCGCAACAGCTCTACTCGCTCCTCTAACTTAAACATGGTCTTTTTGCTTGGGCTCGCGGCCACCCCTACGGTGATATGATCAAACATGCTCGCGGCACGGACGATAATATCGAGGTGACCATTGGTTACCGGATCGAAAGTGCCTGGGTAGATAACGTGTGTGGTCATATTAGCTGTCCTTGCTTGGTGTTTTAATAGAGTTTAAGGCTTTGTCTAGTTTTTGTTTTACCATGTCGAGCGTGATGTCCTTCATTAAATCATCGCCTTTTGCTCGAGTTCCCCATGGAAGGTCTTCGACTGGCTTGCCTTGTTGCGCCTCTACGTGCTGCTGGTACACACTGACCACGATACCAAGGTCATTGTAGGGCCCAGTTCTTCGTGGGTCACTGTGTGCGTATAACCCGATGACAGGCGTGGATTGTGTGGTTGCTAAGTGGGCTGGACCAGTATCCGGTGCCAATACAACTGTTGCATGTTTCAGTACGGCAGTCAGTTGCTTCAAGTTCGTTTTGCCAATCAAGTTAGTGATTGGCGACAGGCATAATTTTTCGATGTCGTTACCAAGGTTAACTTCTCTTGGTGCTGGAGAACCACATAACACCACTTGCATACCTTGCTCGACAGCATAATCAGCAATAGCGGCATATCGCTCAGTTAACCAATTGCGTGAATCTTTGCTTGCTGCTGGGGAGATAACCAAGGTCGGCTTGTCTGCCATGGTGCTAATTGCTAGTTGTTCATCTTCAGGTGTTAAAGGGATATCCCATTGAGGCTTATCGAAGGGGACACCAATGTAGCGAGCAAATTCGGCAAAGTTATCCAAAACATGAAACTTTTCTGAAATAGGTAGATGGTGGTTGGTAAAGAGTGACTGCATTTCACGAGTACGGTTTTTGCCAAATCCCACTTTGCACTTCGCCTTTATCCCCCAAGATAGCACGCTGGCTCTGAGTGCTGCTTGCATATGCAGAAGTGCATCAAATTTACGATCAGACAGCTGACGCCATAATTCACGCATTCCTTTGAAGCCTTGTTTCTTATCGAAAACAATCACCTCAATACCGGGTAGATCGCCGATCAGCATGGCTTCTATTTTGCCCGTTATCCAAGTGATTTTCGTTTCAGGCCACTGCTTCTGGATGGCTTGAACCACAGAAATAGCATGACAAACATCGCCAATCGCGGAGAGGCGAAGTATGCAAAGAGATTGAGGTGCAGTTGAGAACAGTGACATAAAGTGCCCGAAAAAAGTGAATAACATCAGAATTATGCAGATACTCGCATTAGTTGTAAAATAGCAATGACGAAAAGCGACCGAAAGGCCTCATAGATGGAAACGATTAGCACCAAGAACCAAACAATTTGGTATGACCCTGTACTTCTGACTCAGGTACCAGAGGGCGATATCACTCAAATCTTTGAGGCTGAATACTGGCAGCAACATGAGGCTATTTCAGGGAGTGCTCAAGGGCGCGGCACCACATGGTTTATTCAACTTGATGGAATGCAAGCTGCGTTGCGTCACTATCGCCGTGGTGGGTTGTTTGGCAAACTCGTTGAAGACCAATATCGATTTTCCGATTGGGAGAGCACGCGCTGTGCGATGGAGCTTAATGTTCTCAAGGCATTGGCAAACGCAGGTGTGAATGTACCTAGGCCTATTGCCGCTCGGGCGACGAAAAGTGGACTATTTTATCGTGCTGATCTGATGTCGGAACGGATTCCCAATGCGAAAGATTTGGTTGATGTCTTGGTTTCTGATCCAATAGATACGGATGTTTATCGTCGAATTGGCCAAGAGGTACGCAAGATGCATGATGCTGGGGTTAATCATACCGATCTCAACATTCATAATATCTTACTTGATGACTCGCAAAGGGTGTGGATCATTGATTTTGACAAGTGTGGGCATCAAGCGGGTGATGATTGGAAAGAAGGCAACTTGAATCGATTAAAGCGCTCGTTTTTAAAGGAAGTGCACAAGCGCCAGATTCAATGGCAGGAGTCGGATTGGGGATACCTAAATGATGGATACATGCAGGGAGTTATGTAAATGTTCTTGAATAAAAACATCATCGTTGGTTTTGAACACCATGTTTTTACTAAGTTGTATATTGATGTGCTTATTAGAAAGTGCTCGATTAGAGAAGAAGATATCATTCTGATATCTTTGTCTGAAAACGTCCATGATACACATTTAAAAGGTACGAATGTAAAGTTATTGAACTACCGAATGGTGGATTTAGCTGCTCTGGCTAGTTGTAAAACAGTAACCTCAATTAGCTTAGGTTTAAGTAATGCCTCTTTTTTGAAGGCTCTTCTGGAACACTCAGATGAGTTTATCGACAAGTTATATATTCACCTGACAGATGATGAAGTAGCTCGTTGGCTCAAAACAATCGAAAAACATGATAGTTTAATTCAAACGAGAAATAATCAGATTAATGAAGACTGCTTATTTGTCCTGAGCAAAGTTATTAACTTTATTGCGCCGGAGCCCTACTTTCGGTCTTCCCTTGAAAATATTTTGAAAAGAAACGAGCTAAAATTTTATGATGCAAGAGATGCCTTTAAGTCGATGCCTAGTGAGTTGTGGGATGAGTTTGAAGGTTTGCAATCTAAGTATGTAGAAGAAACCCGAGCAGAAAAAAAAATATTAATAGGTGCGAAAGCTGACTCTTTCACAGTGCTTGAGATTTTGTCAATTATCTATCGTTTAGGTATGACTGGAGTTTTAAATCAACATAAATTGTTAGTTTTCGTTAAACCTAAAAGAGTGTTTTCTAGGCTCGTTATCGATACATTTTTGGCATTATTCAAGATGAAATGTGTGGTTGATATCAGCTATGTAACTCCAACAAACAACATTAACTATAACGCATTGTTCATGTCTTGCTCTGATATTATTTTACAGGGTAGAGGGAGCATGAGCACAGCAAGAAGCTATGTATCTGGTGGTACTGGTAGGATACATGTAAAAGATGGTTCTCCTAATTTTATTGAGATGGTAGAGGCTGAAGGGATCTCTGTCTGTAGCTACAATACGTTGACTGAAATCTCGTTAAGTTTTGATCATAATCTTAAAGTGGAAGAGAAAAACCAGAAAATAATGAAAAACCGCTTTTTACATAAATATCAAGTATTAAACAATATATATAGTTAATAGCTTTATATTTTCATGAGTGTATTGAGCAACGCCCCTCGGTTTTGCTCAACTACTTGATAAGCCGCTAAGCCTTTATCTTTACGTAATTTAGGTTGTAAGAATAGTTCTTTGAGCTGGCCTGCAATCTCATTGCTGTTATGACAAATAGTGACAGACTGAGCTTCAAGTAGCTTGTCAGTAATTTCGCTAAAATTAAAGTAGCTAGGGCCATTAAGCAAAGGTAGCTGTAGGGCTGCTGGTTCTAGTAGGTTATGACCACCTACTTTATCGCCTACAAGACTTCCGCCCATAAAACAGACATCAGCGCCACCGAGTAATACCAACATTTCTCCCATCGTATCCGCAATATACACTTCAATATCAGAGGTGATTGGTTGCTGACTCGTTCGAGTGATGGTGTTGAATTGGTTCTGTTTAGCCAGTTCCGTCACTTGGTTAAACCGCTCAGGATGGCGAGGCACGATCATCAGCAAGGTATTAGGATTGTCTTTAAGGAGCTGTTTATGAGCGTCTAAGATAATTTCATCTTCGCCTTGATGAGTGCTGGCAGCTATCCATACACAGCGTTCAAAGCCAATTTGTTCACGTAACGCTTTGCCTTTGGATACTTGTTCAGCTGAGACTTCAATATCAAACTTGATCGACCCAGTCACATGCACAGATGCTTTATCTAACCCTAATCGTATAAAACGCTCAGCATCACTTGGGTATTGGCACAGTACTTGAGAGAGGTTTTTGGCTAAGAGGTCAAAAACGGCTTGGAATTTGGCGTAGCGTTGGCATGAACGTTCAGATAGACGAGCGTTGAGCACTGAAATAGGAACTCCAGCTTTCGCGACGCAATGCAGCGTGTTTGGCCATAATTCGGTTTCCATGATTAACATCTGTTTAGGCTGAACAGTTTTCAAGAAACCTCGAATGCACCAAGAAAAATCAATCGGCATATAGCGATGCTCGACTAAATCACCAAGCTTGTTTATCTGCTCAGCACCTGTGCTGGTTGTCGTAGTAACGATAATGGCTTGATTTGGGTCTCGTTGCTTCAATTGCTTAATAATAGGTATCGCTGCAATAGATTCACCCACCGACACCGCATGAATCCAGATAGGGCTTTTACCTTGAGTTTGCGGTGTGATACCGAAATGTTCTTTCCAGCGCTTACCAAAATTTGGCTTTCCGGGTTTGCTCTTATAAAGCCCATAGAGAAGCAGTGGAGAGGCCAATGACAATATAAGAGTGTATATAAGTCGTATAAGCATAAGAACAGTGACACCAGAGGGTAAAATCAGTAATCAGAAGAGTATTTTCTTCAATCTCGAAAGTAAAGAGCGTTATAATTAAATGCTTAGTTACACTTTCAAACGGAAATGGTGAACTCTATCTCATCGCTTATGCAAACCGATCAATCCTATCGTTTCTTGCTCTATGTCGAGCAAAACTACTCATTTGCTATTCTTCGCCCATTTTATAACTACGCGAAGCAACTTGGTCATGACGTTAAATGGTTGCTGGTTGGTGAGGATGCTTCTGAACATCTTTTATTAGAGCAAGAGCAGCGTGTGTCTTTGACAGAAGCTGTTGCCTACAATCCTTCGGCCGTTTTAGTGCCAGGGGATCGCGTTCCTGCTTTTATTCCAGGATTGAAGGTACAAGTGTTTCATGGTTTGAACGAGAGCAAACGTGGGAACTTATACCCTGAACGTGGTCTATTTGATTTGTATTGCACGGAAGGCCATGAAAGAACAAGCTCGCTTGAGCCGCTAGCTAAGCAGCGCGGTTATTTTCAAGTAAAAGAGACCGGATGGCTGAAGCTCGATAGCTTGTTTAATTATCAAGCTAGTGATAATCGCTATGAGAAACCTCAAATTCTATTCGCTTCCACTTTTTCGCCAAGCTTATCGTGTGCTGAATTGGTTTATGAAGAGCTTAAGCGCCTAAGCCAACAAAGCCAGTGGCAATGGTTAGTGACATTGCATCCTAAAATGAATCAAGAGACACGAGCGAAATATCAAGCACTGGAAGGGGATAACCTTCTCTTTTTCGATAATGACCGAGTGATTGAAATGCAACATCGTGCTGATGTTATGGTGTGTGATAACTCATCGATATTTCAGGAATTCTTGTTGCTCAATAAGCCTGTTGTCACGGTAAATAATCGAGACCCTCAAGCAAGCTTTATTAACATTACTCAAGCCGAGCAATTAGAGTCAGCAATTAAGCAAGCGATGCTACCTGATGAAGCAAGAGATAAAGCCATTGCTAATTATGGTCCGTCGATAACGCCATATTTGGATGGACAATCTTCAGCTAGGGTTCTGGATGCTATTACCGAAGTGTTAGAAAGCGGTTGGCAAGATAACAAGCCAAAAAATTGGATTCGTAACTTTAAGATCCGTAAATCATTAAACTATTGGAAATTCTAGGGCTGAATAATGAGAAAACATACCCTGTCTGTCATTGTTATTACCAAGAATGAAGAAGACCGAATTGAAACTTGCCTTAAATCTGTGGTTGATATTGCCGATGAGCTGATCGTTTTAGACAGTGGTTCAACAGACGCAACGGTTGAGATATGTCAAAAATACACAGATAACGTGACCATCACAGATTGGCCTGGCTTTGGTAAACAAAAGCAACGAGCGCTAGATAAAGCGACATGTGATTGGGTGTTATCAATCGATGCGGATGAGGCTCTCGACTTAGAAATGGGCAAGGCTCTTGTTGAGTTATTAAAACAAGATCAAATCAAACATACCGCGTATAAACTTCCTTGGGGAGTGACTTTGTATGGTACGACTCTAAAACATGGCCGCAGTGCTCGTGCAGTGTTGAGACTCTTCAAGAGAGAAGGCTCCCGATATACGTTGGACGAAGTGCACGAGACAGTCGTTCCGGAGCAAGGTTCTACAGGAGTATTGAAGGGGTTTCTTCTTCATTACACCCATCGTGACTACGGCCACGGCCTAGATAAAGCATCGCAGTATGCTTGGCTTGGCTCCCAAAAATACTATCGTAAAGGCAAGAAATCGCACGGGCTATTCCTAGCTCTACTAAGAGCGATATGGACGTTCTTCCTTGTGTATATCATTCGCCGTGGCTTTATGGATGGCAGTGTCGGCTTTATTATGGCGATGACTTACGCTCAAGTGAATTTCAATAAATATGTCGGTTTGTGGATTCTTGAAAACCGCTCAGATGACTGCTCAAAAGACCAAGCCAAATAGGAACCGAGAGATGAAGATTTTAGTTTGTGCATCTTACTTACATGCATGGAACAGTTTACGCCCTGAGGCCGCGATCTTTATTGAGCTTGCGCGTCAAGGTCACCAAGTCACTATCATGACCCAAGGTGAGTCTGAGCATGTATCAAAATTAGAAGAGTGCGGCATTCGAGTCGTTGATGGTTATCCAAAGCGTAAAATTTGTTTTGATACCATTAAAAAGATCCGCCATGAGTTGAAAACGCACAATTACGACGTCTGCTATGCTTTTAACTCAAAGACGATACCTAATGCGGCGTTTGCGTGTATTGGTTTCAACGTTAAATTAGTCGTTTATCGAGGCACTACTGGAGGTTTATATCGACATGATCCAAGTGCTTATTTAACGCAACTTCACCCTCGTGTAGATGGCATCGTCTGTGTTTCTGAAGCGGTTCGACAAGATGTGGTGAAGCGCGTTTGGAAGAACAAAGATAACGTAGTTACCATATACAAAGGGCATGAATTGGATTGGTATAAAGTGCCACCAACCGAGCGCTCTGAGTTTGGTTTGAATGAAGATGATGTAGTCGCGATTACTGCTGCACATGTAAGGCCAAGTAAAGGTATTTCTGTTTTACTTGAGGCGACCAAATACATTACAGCACCGAACTTCCACTTAATCTTAGCGGGTAGTGGCTATGAGCCTCACTTTGATGAGATGAAAGCGAGCCCTATGAGTGAGCGAATTCACTACATTGGCCATCGTACTGACATCCCTTCAATTATGTGTATGGCAGACTTTCAAGTTCAGCCATCGATCAGCGGAGAAGGGCTACCGCGTACGATTGTTGAAGCAATGGCAAATGGCACAACTTCTGTTGTTACTACCACTGGCGGTGCCCCTGAACTCGTTGTAGATGGCGAGACAGGTTATATCGTCCCGACTGGTGACGCCAAAGCGTTGGGTGAGGCTATGGACAAACTCGCGCAAGATAAGGCCAAGTGCACCGCCATGAGTGAAGTGGCTAAGAAGCGCCTAGATGAAAGCTTCAGTTCTCGAGTGACAGTTAAGAAGCATCTGGAATTTTTTGAGAAGTTACTAGTCAGATAAAGTAGCTAGATATTAATTATGAATTTAAGGTTCTAAGTCAGAGGACATAGGATCAAAAGAGATATATTAGAGTAGTTGAGTATGCTAAATAACAAGACAGTATTAATTACAGGTGGCACAGGGTCGTTTGGTAAGCAATTTATCAAAACAATTCTGGAACGATACCAAGACGTAAAGAAGATCATTATCTTTTCTCGTGATGAACTGAAGCAGTTTGAAATCAAGCAGCAATATCCTCACAAGGATTTTCCACAATTACGCTTCTTTATTGGTGATGTTCGTGATCGTAACCGTATGATTCAAGCGTGTGAAGATGTTGATGTTATTATCCACGCCGCTGCGATCAAACAAGTAGATACTGCTGAGTACAATCCAACTGAATGTATTCGCACCAATATTGATGGCGCAGAGAATGTGATTAGTGCAGCTCTTGCGTGTGGTGTGAAAGATGTCGTTGCTCTCTCGACCGATAAGGCATGTGCACCAATTAACTTGTATGGTGCGACAAAGCTTGCTTCAGATAAGCTCTTTGCTGCTGCAAATAATATTAAAGGTTCAAAAGACATTCGTTTTAGTGTCGTACGTTACGGCAATGTGATGGGCTCTCGTGGTTCGGTTATTCCATTCTTTATGCAGAAAAAAGAAGAAGGTGTACTGCCAATTACACATGAAGAGATGACGCGTTTTAATATCTCTCTTCAAGATGGCGTGAATATGGTCATGTATGCACTTGAAAACCATTTGGGTGGTGAGATCTTTATTCCTAAGATCCCTTCATACAAAATTCTAGACATCGCTGAAGCTATTGCGCCTGGCATGGCAACTAAGGTTGTTGGCATTCGGCCAGGTGAAAAACTTCATGAAGAAATGATTACTGATACTGATTCTCTCAATACAATTGATTTAGGTCGTTATTACGCGATCCTTCCGTCTGTCTCTTTTACATACACAGAAGATGAGTACATGAATCATCATAAAGCTGAAAAAGTACCGTTTGGCTTTAAATACAACTCAGGCACCAATACTGAGTGGGAAACGATTGAAGGTCTACGCGACTTAATCAAAGAACATGTTGACCCTAAATTTACAGTGTGAGTAAAACAGTGATTCCATACGGCAAGCAAGATATCAGTCAACAAGACATTGATAGTGTAGTTGATGTTCTTAAATCTGATTTCCTAACTCAGGGACCACAAGTTCCTGCGTTTGAAAAAACGTTAACAGAACATACTGGTGCTCAGTATGCGTTAGCAGTGAATAGTGCAACCTCCGCTCTACATATTGCTTGTCTCGCTTTGGGTTTAGGCAAAGGAGATTGGCTTTGGACATCTCCTATTACTTTTGTAGCATCTGCAAACTGTGGTCTTTATTGCGGAGCTAAAGTTGACTTTGTTGATATTGATTCAGCAACTTATAACATGTGCCCTAAAAAGCTAGAGCAAAAGCTAATTACTGCTAAAGCTACTGGAACTCTACCTAAAGTCGTTGTTCCTGTTCACTTATGTGGTCAGCCTTGTGATATGGAATCCATTGCTAAGCTAGCCAAAGAATACGGCTTTAAAGTCATTGAAGATGCTTCTCATGCTATTGGTGGTCAATATCATGAACAACCAATCGGTAATTGTAAGTATTCTGATATTACAGTGTTCAGTTTTCACCCTGTAAAAATTGTCACAACGGCTGAAGGTGGTGCTGCATTAACGAACCAGAAAGAGCTGGCGGATAAAATGGCTCTCTTGCGCAGTCATGGTATTACACGAGATCCTGAAATGATGACGGAAGCTTCTCACGGTGGCTGGTATTACCAACAGGTTGATTTAGGTTTTAACTACCGCATGACAGAACTTCAAGCGGCATTGGGTGTCACGCAAATGCAACGTCTTGATGAATTTGTTGCGGCGCGCCATATGTTGTCTAAGCGTTATAATCAAATGTTATCTGAATTACCTTTAGTTCTTCCTTATCAACTGGAAAACACGTACTCAGGTCTCCATTTATTCGTAATTCGTTTGAAGTTAGATGAGATATCATTAACTCATAAACAAGTTTTTGACGCGCTGCGTGAAAATGGTATCGGCGTTAATTTGCATTACATTCCTGTTCATACGCAGCCATATTATCAGGCGATGGGGTATTCTGAAGGGAACTTCCCTGAGTCAGAACGCTACTATCAAGAAGCAATCTCACTGCCAATGTTCCACGGTATGACGGAAGAACAGCAAAATACCGTTGTTCGTGTAGTAACCGAAATTTTGACAGGTAAATAATGAACGTTGCTATTATTCCTGCACGTGGTGGCAGCAAGCGTATTCCTCGTAAAAATATTAAGCACTTTCATGGTAAGCCTATGATCGCTTACTCAATCGAAGCTGCACTTGCTTCGGATTGTTTTGATAAGGTTATTGTCTCTACTGATGATGCTGAGATAGCTGAGGTAGCGAAAAAATATGGTGCTGAAGTACCATTTTTACGGCCTTCAAATATCTCAGATGATTATGCTACCACCATGGATGTAATGCACCATGCAATAACTTGGTGCGATATCAATGGCTGGGATATTGGTGATGTTTGTTGTTTGTACGCTACCGCCCCGTTTGTTTTACCTGAAGATCTTCAGAAAGGTTACGAGCTACTTAGGGGGACTAGTGTGCAATTTACATTTAGTGCTACGTCGTTTCCGTTTCCGATTCAGCGTGCAATTAAGCTTGATGAGCAAGGTTCTGTTTCGATGTTTTCTCCTGAAAACGAACAGGTAAGATCACAAGACTTGGAAGAAGCGTATCACGATGCTGGCCAATTTTATTGGGGTCGTAAAGATGCTTTCTTGAATAAATTATCGGTGTTTTCTAGCCACTCTAAGGCTGTGCTCTTACCGAGAAAACGCGTTCAAGATATTGATAACCAAGAAGACTGGGAACTGGCTGAATCTCTTTTCTCAGCATTGAGGTTAGGATAAACAATGAAGGTTACCTTCCGAGTAGATGCGTCACTATTTATCGGTAGTGGCCATGTCATGCGTTGTTTGGTGCTTGCTGATGTATTGAAGAGTAAAGGTTTTTCTATATGCTTTGCTTGTATTCCTCAGCCTGGAGACATGATTGCGTACATCTGTGAGAGAGGCTTTGACGTATTAGAGTTGACTCCCTCTTGCCTACAAATGACGCCCTCCCATAGCGCTGATTATAAAGCTTGGCTTCAACGTAGCGTTGAAGAAGATGCAAATGATTTTTTATCTAAAGTGGATTGTTCCGAGTGGGTGATTGTGGACCACTATGCGCTGGACCATGAATGGGAAAGTATCATTATTGGTAAGCTGTCATGCGCTATTTTATCGATTGATGACCTTAACCGTGAGCATTGTAGTGATATTATTCTTGACCAAAACCTATGGCCGAACATTTCAAAAAGATATTCAAATTGTTCTGCTACTAAGCTCCTTGGTCCTGAATATGCCCTTTTAAGAGAGAGCTTTTCAACATTGCGAGATTCTCCCCGAGATTTAATATCCAATCAACTCTTAGTCTTTTTTGGTGGGACCGATCCTACAAATGAGTGTGAGAAGTTTATTCTTGCAGCAAATGAGCTTAAGAGGCTCCCGTTTAATACTATTTTGATCACGGGGAGAATCAACCCTCGTTTTGATGCTTTGTTAAAGCTTAATCAAAATAGCAATGTATCTATATACAAAAATTTAGAGAGTTTTGACTTATCGTTAAGTAATAGCAAGTATGCAATTGGCGCCTCAGGAGTCAGTAACTGGGAGCGTTTTTGTCTTAGGGTTCCTGCCTCGATAGTTTCTGTAGCGGAGAATCAAGTAATACTTTCAAATTACTTGTCAGATTTAGGGTTTGTTGAATACTTGGGTGAAGGTATAACGACGAGTACAGATACTTATGCACTTGAGCTAGCGCGTTTATGTGAAAGGTGGGATTACATCAAACCTTTTAGTGATTTTGAAGTTGATGGCTTAGGTGCGAATAAGGTCGTTCAAACAATGGAGGGCTTTTGTCGTGAAACAAAGAGTGATTAAATTTAGGCTACTTGAAGAAAGTGATTTAGAAGAAATTCTCGCTTGGAGAAACTCTCCAGATGTTAGAAAAAACATGTACACCTCTCATGAAATCACTATGGACGAGCACAAGTCATGGTTTTCTAGCATGTGTAAGGATAGTTCAAAAGAATATTTTCTAGCGGAGTTAAATGGAGAGCCAGCAGGTGTTGTTGGATTTACTGATATAGATCGAATTCCTGGAATCGCTTCTTGGGCATTCTATGCATCGCCCAATGCGGTAAGAGGCACAGGTTCTTTGATGGAATATCGAGCGCTAGAGCATGCATTTACTGAATTAGATTTGCATAAATTACGCTGTGAGGTTTTAGGCTTTAATCAACCGGTGGTGAAGTTACATTCCAAATTTGGCTTTAAAGTTGAAGGTACTCATCGAGATGCTTTCTTCAATGGGACTGAATATCACGATGTAGTACATTTGGGTATCTTTTCACATGAGTGGAAAGGTATTAGAAACCTTATGAAAGATAAATTGAGAGTATACGAAGAAAATGAATAAAAACATATACATCGATAATCGAGAAATTGGTCCTAATTGTCCTCCATATATTATTGCTGAACTTTCTGCTAACCATAATGGTGATATAAACCGTGCCTTTCAGATTATGGAAGAAGCAAAAAAAGCAGGTGCTGATGCGATTAAACTTCAAACCTATACCCATGAAACTATCACTATGGATAGTGACTCGGAAGAGTTTCAAATTCATGGCGGCTTATGGGATGGCCAAACTCTGTATGAGTTGTATAAAGAAGCGCATATGCCTTGGGAATGGCATAAACCTTTGTTTGAAAAAGCAAAAGAGTTAGGTATTACGATATTTAGTTCACCATTTGATTTTACCGCTGTAGATTTATTAGAGGAGCTAGACGCTCCCGCATACAAAATAGCATCTTTCGAAGTGGTTGATTTACCTTTGATCAAGCGTGTTGCTCAAACCGGTAAGCCGATGATCATTTCAACGGGCATGGCCAACGAGGAAGAGATTGCAGAAGCAGTAAAAACAGCGAGGGATAATGGATGTACTGAGCTAGTTGTACTGCATTGTGTAAGTGGGTATCCAGCGCCGGCTGAACAGTACAATTTAAAAACTATTGCCGATATAGCACAACGATTCGAAGTCTTGTCAGGTCTTTCTGATCATACGATTGACAATGCTACTGCGGTTGCCTCAGTGACTCTAGGTGCATGTTTGATAGAAAAGCATGTCACGATGGATCGAAACGGTGGTGGCGCAGATGATAGCTTTTCTCTTGAACCTCATGAGTTAGCGGCATTATGTAAAGATACGAAAACAGCTTGGCAAGCTATGGGGCAAGTCAACTACGAGCGAACAGAAGCGGAAAAGGGAAATGTTAAGTTTCGTCGCTCTTTATATGTGGTAAAAGACATAGCGGAAGGTGAATTGTTGACTCCCGAAAACATTCGGAGTATCAGGCCTGGTTTTGGCTTACCACCAAAATACTATGAAGAGGTTCTGGGGAAAAAAGCTCTAACTAAGATAAATTCAGGAACTCCTTTATCCTTGAATTTATTTATATAGTTAGTTATTTGATATTAGATAGCTGTAGAGATATAAAATCTTGAAGGCTATCTTGTTTTTTTTCTAATTCAATTAATATATTTTCTAAGTCATGAACTTTGCTGTCCGGGATTAATTTATATATTTTACAATATTCCTCGATCCCCATTCCGGCTGAAGAGTTAATTGATATTATGTTAACCTTATCTTTGCTAGATAGTAGATAAATTTCCAAAGGTAGTTTATTAGATAAAAATCTCACTCCTTTTTCTTTGAAAGATAAATAATCTGACTCGCTTTCCTTTGGGTGTAACTTTAAAATTGGGGTTAAACCTTTATGTTTACTTTCTAATATTAACCTACTATAGATGTCATAAAAGAAACCATTGTCTTTAAGCTTACCTTTTAATTTGTTAAATATGGGTTGTGTGGCGATGATCAATGTTTTATTGTCGAAATTATTAGTACTGTCAAATTTAAAGCATTGTTGAATTTTTGATATTTTTGCTTTATCTTTTGATAAAACAAGTCTTCTTCCTTTGTGTTGTACTGATTTTGGTAACTTTTCTGGGTGTATCACATAAATGTGGTCACATTGCTTTCTTTCACCAAATACGTAATGCTTAGGCGGTTGATTTGATAGCAAACGAAATAATTGCTTGGGCTTGTCATCAATCTGGTGCTTAACGTAATTACCCATTCCATCTTCTATCATTGAGTAAGATTTAACTAGAAGGCGAAATAACCTAGACATCTTATTATTGTCATTGAATAAGAAGAGTTTATTTATCCCGCCCTTTAAGTCTACGTTGTTATTGCTTTCATATATTGAAGACACCAATATTCTTTTTAATGGTTCTGGTATTGACCAACCACGAAGAGAGCAAAATAAAATACATTTACCAATATATCCAATCTTCTTTATATGATTAACTAACGATTCCCTATTCATTAACACTAACTCTATTTTTGTAGGGAGTTGTTCTGTGTCTATGTCTTTAGGATCTACATCTTGATAATCATAGAAATAAATGATGGTCGATGGATTAATCTCATCTTGTGCTTTATATAAGCTAAGTAATAAGTGCCTTACCGTCGAGCAGACATAAATATCTTTATGTGTTGAGTTCATGATTTACTTCTACTCAGTTTGAATTTGAAATTATGTAAGTGACGTTGAATAGTTTCGCTTAAATTGAAGTATTCACGCTTACACTTCTTAATAAAACTTCGAGTAGTAGTTCGCTTAGCATAGCCAATGTCTGAGTCGAACTTAGGGTCATTAGTTAAACAAGGAGCTTCAGTTCCATAGCATTCAACGCCATGTTTCCAGAATCGATCCATGTAAATATCGACAGCCATATACCATTCATTTGAATTATTAAGTAGTTTTTTTGCGCCTGAGGGCGTTAGAAAATAACCTGTAGCACTCATATGACCTTTAGTGAACTTATGTATGCTGGTTGAGCAACACTCAAAGATAGAATAAGAACTAAATTTACGACGTTTATTGTTAAATAATCTCACACACTCTAAATTTTCTGGTATGTCACTAATATCTCGAATGAAGTTAAGGAATGTCTCTTTAAATATAAGAGCATCATCTTCAATTACGATTATTGGTTGGTTGAGTTCGACACACTTCTGCCATAATAAGTAATGGCTTGCATAGCACCCTAGTTGCCCTGCACTCAGTGTCTTTGCTCTGTATGTTTGGCTTAAATTATCGTTATAGCGTTTCAGTAGCGGATGAGGAGGAGAAATCCGACCATCTATCGCAGAAAAGAACTCAAAAGGAAGAGATAGTTCATCTAGTTGACGACTAATGTTATCTTTTCTCTCTGTGGATGATTCTAAATTTATGACAAAAACTTTAGTCATTGGAAACTCTCTTACATCTTGAGCAAATAGGGACTAGAAATAATAAATATAACATTAAAGGTTGAGGGTGATTAAAAGGTACATCAGTTAAACCAGAAATAAAAAAGAGTGATGTCGAACCAATGACAATGAATTTTTCATAATCCACTAAATATTTTAAGGTTAAGACTGGATAAGCTAATAATCCAACTAGTAATATTAAACCTATAGCCCCTGATTTTACCAATTTGTCAATTATTTGGTTATGGTAATGGCTAGAAGCATAATAATAAATATAATGAGAAATAGCGTTGGTCTCTAGTTTTTTATTTAATATTTTTTCATAATTATCACCATGACCTTGGCCTATTATTGGGCTTTGTATATAAATTTCTGGTGCTAATTCCCACAACTGAATTCTCCAACCAATCGAAGTGTCGTAATTCCCAGACTTAATATTATTAATCTCATAAATGGTATGTTCATATCGATGGTTGATTTTATCTTTAAAGATAATTGAGCTAATAGATAATAAACTTATAGTTGTAAGCAAGGACAATAAAACTTTACTTTTAGAGGGGGGGGTATTTATGAACCTAATAACTATGATGATAAGAAAACTTAATAATAGAGCTAACCAAA
Organism: Vibrio sp. TMPB1044; assembly: GCF_030442075.1. Lineage (NCBI taxonomy): Bacteria > Pseudomonadati > Pseudomonadota > Gammaproteobacteria > Vibrionales > Vibrionaceae > Vibrio > Vibrio sp. TMPB1044. The sequence continues at coordinate 120,655 of NZ_JAUJED010000005.1, forward strand.
CACCTCGAGCTTCACTCAAAATAATTGGTGGTAAGTAAAGTAGAAAGGCCAAAAAGCTTACAGCATGATGTTTAAAGTTTGATTTATCCATCAATAAAGATAGGGCTACAATAGCGAGTAATGCTGAAGTTGTAGCGTATGGTATTGGGTTTATGTACCCTGCATCACGTTCAACTCCCATATATACATTAAAATAAATACTATTAAAGCATATGGCGAAGCCACCAACTAAAATTATCCAACGGATTAGTTTCTTGGTTAGGAATTTATAAGGAAAAACTAATAAGAAGAATGTGGCACCAATTAATGCTCTGATTTCCCTAGAGCTAGCACCATGATAATAGTAACTAAATATAGCATATAGGCATGAGGTGATTATTAGCCACATAAAAGGGTAGCGTATATTTTTTAATATGGTTTCTTTCTTAAATACTAATATACTAACGATGATACTAATCAAAAATAGTGGGATCATTTTCTTATCACCACTATCCAAAACTAACATGCCTGTAACAGCAAAAAAGTAAGGCAATAGTAAGAGTGCTGTATAAATCTGCTTTCTGTTAATAATATTCATACTGTCTAATGTAATGCTAACTACTATAAGGATTTATATTGCTGTCAGGGCGAGTCTTAAGTAACCTTAATATCCACATATATTGTTCTGGATTCTTACTCACATAATCTTCAATGCATTGGTTCATCATACGTGCGTCATCCTCTTCGCTTCCGGTCGGGAATGGAAGGGCAGGGTAAAAATCCAACGTGTATCGACCAGTATTGCTATCGTATTGAGCAAACAAAGGAACGATTTTAGCCTTGCTCAATTTTGATAGACGACCAAGACCCGAAATTGTTGCTTTTTGAGTTGCGAAGAAGTCTACAAAGACACTGTGTTCACGGCCAAGATCCTCATCTGGTAGGTAGTAACCCAGATAGCCCTCTCTCACTGACTTGATGAAAGGCTTGATACCACCACTGCGATCATAAACACGACCACCGTATTGCACGCGCTGTCGGTGCATTAGCCAGTCACTGAGTTTGTTTTTTTGTGCTTTCGCCATCGCAGATACCGGGAGATTACGTGAAGCTAATAATACCGCTGGGATATCGATAGCCCATGTGTGTGGCACCAGCAAGATCACATTCTCGCCACTGTCCGTAATATCGGTTAAGTTACTTAGGCCGTTTATCGAGGTGTTCTTCTCTAGCCAAGTTTTGCTCTTTAGTGTTAAAGAAGCAAACCCCATCAAAAACGATATAGATGTAACGTATGACTGATAGAGAGTTTCTTCGCGCTGTTCTACAGATTGCTCGGGAAAGCACATCTCAAGGTTTACGCGAGCTCGGCGGTTAGCCTTATTCTTGATTTTTACAGCTTGCTTAGCCATAAACTTAGCGAGAGCTAAACGAATGCTATTAGGTAAGAAGCAGACTAAAGACGATAACAGAACAGCAATCCAAGTGCCCCAGTATTTAGGTGCTAGAAATCCCCATTCAAACTTAGGATTGTAAGCTTTGGGATCAAAATCATTACGTTGTGTGCTCATTCGTTCACTACATTATTTAAATCAGAGAGTTAACTTTATATCGGTCACTCAGGGAATGATGATGTTTACTAGATTGCCCAAGAATGCACCCCCAAAAGTAGGATGCACTATTAGTCTTAATCTGAAATATAAAGCTTATAGCTATGCGTTTACGATCTTCATGTACTCAGCGACGCCATCTGCCACTGTTCTAAACTCGATATCGCAACCTGTATTGCGAAGCTTAGTTAAGTCAGCTTGAGTGAATTCTTGGTAAGCGCCTTTCAAATGTTCAGGGAAAGGAATCGTTTCGATTTCACCTTTACCATAGTGCTTGATGACTGCTTTTGCGACTTCTTCAAAAGACTCAGCGTTACCTGTACCTAGGTTGAAAATACCTGAAACACCGTTTTCTAGGAACCATAGGTTTACTGCCGCGACATCACCGACATACACAAAATCACGCTTGAAGGTTTCACTACCTGCGAACAACTTAGGGTTTTCACCGGCGTTCATTTGGTTGTTTAGGTGAAATGCTACCGATGCCATACTGCCTTTGTGTTGCTCGCGTGGGCCATAAACATTGAAGTAACGGAAGCCAACGATTTGTGGAAGCGTTTCGTTATGCGCTGCAGCATCCGCGGTTAATCGGCGAACATAGTTATCAAATTGTTGTTTTGAATAGCCGTAGACATTCAATGCACCTTCGTACTCTCGCTCTTCGATAAAAGTATCGGTTTCGCCATAAGTGGCAGCAGAAGAGGCATATAGGAAGGGAATTTCACGCTCCACACAGTAATGCAGTAGCTCTTTTGAGTACTCATAGTTGTTAAGCATCATGTACTTGCCATCCCACTCAGTGGTAGCAGAGCATGCACCTTCATGGAAAATAGCTTCAATATGACCGAAATCATCACCAGCCATAACCTGAGTTAGAAAATCATCACGATCCATGTAATCCGTGATGTCTAGGTCTACAAGGTTCTTAAATTTCTTACCATCTTTTAAGTTGTCGACGACTAGAATATCGTTGTGGCCCGCTTCATTGAGCGCCTTAACAATATTGCTGCCAATCATGCCAGCACCACCAGTTACGATAATCATAATTTTCTAACTCTTTTGAATACAAAACTGTCACGAGTATAGCAAGGAATGGATAAAGCGGGCTAGTGGAATAATTCCCCAACCAGAGTATGATACGGCAAGCTAAGTTATAAATTATGTTGAGTTAATTACTCAAAACTATAGGTATTATCATGAAGATTGCAGTAGCCGGTACTGGGTATGTGGGTCTATCAAACGCAATGCTGTTAGCACAACATCATGAAGTAGTCGCGGTAGATATCATCGATGAAAAAGTGACAATGCTGAATAATAAGCAGTCACCGATTGTAGATAATGAGATTGAGCACTTTCTATCAAATAAGGTGCTGAATTTCAGGGCGACAACAGATAAAGCGGCTTACAAAGAAGCTGAGTTTGTCATCATTGCTACTCCAACTGATTATGATCCAAAAAATAATTATTTTGATACCAGCTCTGTAGAATCGGTCATTAAAGACGTCATGGATATCAACCCCAAGGCCGTCATGGTGATCAAATCAACGGTACCTGTTGGTTATACTGAGCGCGTTAAGCAAGAGCTGAACTGCGAAAATGTTATGTTCTCACCTGAGTTTTTGCGCGAAGGCAAAGCCCTGCACGATAACCTATACCCATCACGTATTATCGTTGGTGAGTGCTCTGAACGTGCTAAAGTGTTTGCGAATCTACTGGTTGAAGGTGCTGAAAAAGAAAATATAGATGTGCTATTTACTCACTCAACAGAAGCAGAAGCAGTAAAACTGTTCTCAAATACTTATCTCGCGATGCGTGTATCTTATTTCAATGAGCTCGATTCTTACGCCGAAGCACATGGCTTGGATTCTCGTCAGATCATTGAAGGCGTTGGTTTAGATCCTCGCATTGGTAATCACTATAACAACCCTTCATTTGGTTACGGTGGTTACTGCTTACCTAAGGACACCAAGCAGCTATTAGCTAACTATCAAGATGTACCAAACAACATTGTTGGTGCCATCGTTGATGCTAACCGCACCCGAAAAGATTTTATTGCGGATTCAATTATTAAGCGCTCGCCTAAAATTGTCGGTATTTATCGTTTGATCATGAAGGCTGGCTCGGACAACTTCCGCGCGTCGTCGATTCAAGGGATTATGAAGCGTTTGAAAGCTAAAGGCATAGAAGTGGTGGTGTTCGAACCAGTATTGGAAGAAGAGCATTTCTTTAACTCGAAGGTTTATTCTGACCTCGAAGAGTTCAAAGCTGTTTCCGATGTGATTGTATCTAACAGAATGGTAGAAGAGATTGCAGATGTTGCAGATAAGGTTTACACACGAGATCTGTTTGGCAGCGATTGATACTGCTCTTTTTTAGCTAATGCTAATTAGACCAGATGTTAACAGCTCGATCTATCCGTTTAGTGGCGATATACTGACCCCCTAAACGGATAGGGATACTAATAACTAATGAAAACACGTGACAAGATTGTTTACGCTGCTCTAGAGCTTTTTAATGAGCACGGCGAGCGCAGTATTACGACCAATCATATTGCTGAACATATCGAGATTAGCCCTGGTAACCTCTACTATCACTTCCGTAATAAACAAGAAATTGTCCGTGATATCTTTACTCTCTATTCAACAGAGTTGCTTGAAAGGTTCACGCCGATTCAAGGCCAACAAGAAAGCCTGACGCTACTAAAGACCTACTTAGATTCTATCTTCACACTGATGTGGAAGTACCGATTCTTCTATGCAAACCTACCTGAAATATTGTCACGTGATGAAAAACTCCACCTTGATTACATGGCCGTGCAAGAAAAGCTACAAACTAATCTTGTCGATATTATGAGAGCCTTTGTTGAGTTGAACTTGCTCAAAGCAACGGACACGGAAATGAAATCGATGGTCACATCTCTTCACTTGATCGCATCAGGTTGGTTGGCGTATCAGTCAGCGATGTCTCCAAAAGCCCAAATTACAGAGCAAGTTGTACATCAAGGGATGCTACAGATGATAGCGACCGTTAAACCAATTGCGACCGCGCAAGGTTTTGAACAGCTGACATTGTTGGAAGATGGTGTAAGGGCGTTGAACTCTAAATAGAAAGATGCGAGTAATGAAGATCGGGAAAGAGCAGATTCGAGTAGCGAGATACGAGTAAACGAAGAGCTTAAAAGCAGATGCGAGTAACCGAGATTCGAGATACGAAGAGCGGTGGTTACTCATTAATACGATTACTGCACTCGCTTTTTAAAGCTCTTGGTTAATATGTTATTCGTATCGATGTCTTCATCACGCATTGTAAATAGCGACGTCATTCCCTACAGCGAGGTACGAGCGTGATAGGGAATCTTTGTGTTGTGGTGAATCAAACATGACAAATAATATATGATACTGAGATTCCAGATATTTCGTCCCTCAATTCTGGAATGACGAGGCTTTGTACGTGACTAGTCCAAGGCTTCTTAACTCTTTTGGGTTGCTCAAGATTAATTAGTACCTTTTCCTCGTACCTACTTTAACCCTTCTGTATCTGGATCATTCGCACCCGCATCTGCTTTTAAGCTCTTCGCATCTCGGCTACTCGAATCTCGTATCTGCTTTTAAGCTTTTCGTATCTCGGTTACTCGCATCCCGCTTCAGCTTTTATCTAACCAACCAACTCTTCGGATTTTGAGCTTGGCTGTTTCTACGGATTTCAAAATACAGTGATGGGCGCGTTTGGCCGCCAGTGTCACCAGCAAGCGCAATCGCTTCACCCGCTTTAACCTTGTCACCTTCTTTCTTTAGTAGTGCTTGGTTAAAGCCATAGAGCGTCATATCACCTTTACCATGGTCGAGAAGAACCACTAAACCATAACCGCGCAGATACTCGGCAAATACCACCGTGCCTGAGTAAACAGATTTCACCTGCTGACCGTACTTGGCGTTGATCACCATGCCTTTCCAGTTGATTTGACCCGTTTGGCGAGAACCGTAGCTATGTAGAACTTTATCTTTGATCGGCCAAGGGAGCTTACCTTTGCGTTTTGCTAGGCCATCCATCGGGACTGCATTACGTCGTTCTCGAGCTGCTTTTTCTGCTTTCGCAATTTCGGCTTTCAGGCGAGTTTCATTGCGCTGAAGCTCTGCCAGGTAATTCTTGTCACCCGAGATGTTTTTCTTGATGCTACCAACTGTTTTCTTACGTTGTGTTTGGGTTTTGGCTAACGTATCGCGCTTGGTGGTTTGCTGTTTTAACAATGTTGCTATCTGTTCTTGCTCGAGTTGGCGCTGTTTATGGCTTTCTTCTAGCTCAAGTTGAGTTTGTTCAATCGTTTTGATTGTTGCGGAGCGAGCTTTGGCAAGGTGTTGGTAATAGTGGCTGATGCGATCTTCTTCCACACCTGTGTTGAGGATGTGAGAAGAAGCCTTAGCTCGACTAGTCATGTAGTAAGTCTGAATGAGCTGCTCTAACTTGTCGGTATGGACTTTTTTCTGAGCAGTAAGCGATTTAATCTTGGTGTCTAAGTTAGCAATATTTGCATTCGCTGTATTAAGTTGCGCTTTGCTATCGAGGATCGCTTTTTCAAGCGAAGCGATGGATAGCTCTTGTTTCTTGAGGCTTGCTTGTAGGTTATCGAGTTTTTTCTGTTGAGAGGACAGGTTTTTTTGTTGGCGAGATATTTCACTCGATACACCTTTCAGTTCCCCCTGAGAGGCGGCAAATGACGATGTAGATAACAGAGCAACACAAAGGCTGGTAGATATCAGAAGAGTCCGGCTAATGGCTCGAATTTGTTTCATCATTATCGTCATTTAGTTGTATTCATCTGCTCTTAATTTTTCGAATCTCGCTGAATCGAATCCCGCATCTGCTTTTAAGCTCTTCGAATCTCAGTTACTCGCATCCTGAACCTGCTCTTAAGCTCTTCGTATCTCGGTTACTCTAATCCCGAATTTGCTCTTAAATCCCATCACCATGGATGAAGTTCTGAGAGCGACCATTGAACCCTTGATCCATATCCAAAGACGGCTTGTCAGTTTTTGGTTTGCCGACAATTTTTGCAGGAACGCCAGCGACTGTTGTATGAGGTGGTACAGCTTGTAGAACCACAGAGCAAGAACCAATTTTAGCGCCTTCACCGACTTCAATATTGCCGAGGATTTTAGCGCCGGCACCAATCATTACGCCTTCGCGGATCTTAGGATGACGATCGCCACCTTCTTTACCTGTACCGCCAAGGGTCACGTCTTGAAGGATAGAGACATCATTTTCAACGACGGCAGTTTCACCAATCACAATGCCTGTCGCATGGTCGAGCATGATTGCTTTACCGATGCGAGCCGCCGGATGAATATCAACTTGGCAAGCAACTGAAATTTGGTTTTGTAAGTAAGTAGCAAGTGCAATACGACCTTGTTTCCATAGCCAGTTAGCCACTCGGTAGCCTTGCAGAGCGTGGTAGCCTTTCAGATAAAGCAGAGGCATCGAGTACATCTCGACCGCAGGATCTCGATTTACCGTCGCGCAGATATCACAAGCGGCAGCATCAATAATCGATTGGTCCTGCTTAAATGCTTGTTCAACCACTTCACGCACCGCCATTGCTGGCATTGAAGCCGTCTTTAGCTTGTTTGCTAGGATGTAGCTAAGGGCTGCGCCTAAACTTTCATGGTTGATGATCGTGGCATGATAAAAACTCGCAAGCATAGGCTCTTGCTCCGACTGCTGTCGAGCTTCCTTCACAATGCATTGCCAAACTTTTTGTTGTTCACAGTGTTTCATTTTACCATCCATAATTTTTAAGGGGCAGATACGAATGACGAGATGAGAGATTCGAAGGGCGACAAGAACAGATTAAAGTAGCGAGATGCGAGTAACGAAAAGCAGCCTTCTTTAAGTGCTCAACATGCTCTTACTCTCTTCGTATCTGCTTTTACTTTTTTCGCATCTCGATTACCCGAATCTCGTATCTGCTTTTACTCTTTTCGTATCTCGTTTACTCGAATCTCTCTACTGCTCTTGGGTTACCTGTATCTGCTCTTCTATCTTTCTGACTTCTTGTCTCGTGCAAGTAGATCTTGTGCTGCTAAGTGTGCATCTTTCCCTTGATACAACACTTGATAAATTTGTTCAACAATTGGCATCTCAACGCCCATGCGTTCTGATAATAACCAAACTTCTTTGGTGTTGCGATAACCTTCGACAACTTGGCCAATTTCTTCTTGAGCCGTGTCGACGTCTTTACCTGAGCCTAGCGCCAAACCAAAACGGCGATTTCGCGATTGGTTATCGGTACATGTTAGTACTAGGTCGCCCAGTCCAGCCATTCCCATGAAGGTTTCTGGTTGTGCACCAAGAGCTGCACCCAATCGACTCATCTCGGCTAAGCCGCGAGTGATAAGCGCAGTACGTGCATTAGCACCAAAGCCAATACCATCCGACATGCCAGCGCCAATTGCGATGACATTTTTAACGGCGCCGCCAAGCTGCATACCAATGAAATCTGAGTTTGCGTACACTCGGAATGTTTTGCCGCAGTGGATTTTTTCTTGAAGCTCTTCTAAGAAAACTTCATCTGGTGAAGCAACAGAGATAGCCGTTGGCATACCCATCGCTAACTCTTTGGCGAAGGTAGGCCCGGATAGAACCGCTAACGAGTACCCATCACCAAGCACATCGTGTGCGACATCTTTGAGTAGGCGGCCAGTCTCTGGCTCTAACCCTTTCGTTGCCCAGCAGATACGAGAGTTCGTAGTTAAGTGAGGTTTAAGGCTATTTAAAACGATACCAAACACGTGGCTAGGAACGACAACGAGAAGGTCGCGACTTGCTGTTACCGCTTTCTCAAGGTCTGACTCGATGATTAGGCTTTCTGGGAAGTCTATATTGGGCAGAAACTCATTATTCGCACGTTCTGAATCAAGGCGATTCATATGAACAGGATCATGTCCCCAAAGAACAACATTGGCACCGTTACGCGCTAGAGATATCGCTAAAGATGTACCATAAGACCCTGCACCAATGACAGTCATGGCGATGTCTTTGCCGTAAGCGCTGTCTTTACCGTAAGCGTCTGTAGTGTTAGTCGGGCGAGTTGTTTCTGTCATGCTTCCACCTAAAAATAATGAGGGAAATCGAAGAGTTCTGGAAAAGCTATCTACTAAAATAAGCTGAGCTTTCAATCTTAGTACAGTGTAAAGAAAAAATGCACATCGCAGAAGTTGCGATGTGCATTTAAAAGCTAACTAGCGCTTGAATCGTTAGAGTTAAGTTCTACTTTGAGACTTAAGCCTGTTCGCCTTCAGCTTGCTGAGCTTGGTTTTGTAGGTAGTTCATGAACAAAGCATCAAAGTTTACTGGTGCTAGGTTCAGTTGTGGGAACGTACCTTTAACCACTAAACTAGAAATGGTTTCACGAGCGTATGGGAATAGGATGTTCGGGCAGAATGCACCTAGGCAATGAGCCAGTTGACCAGCTTCCATTTCACTTGCAGAGAAGATGCCGCCTTGTTGAACTTCACAAAGAAATGCCGTGTCTTCAGCGTTCTTAACCGTAACCGTTAGACGTAGAATTACTTCGTACACGCCTTCGCCAAGTTCACGGCTTTGAGTGTCTAGGTCCAGTTTTACGTCTGGGTTCCACTCTTTTTGAAACATGTCTGGAGAGTTTGGCGCTTCGAAAGATACGTCTTTTAGGAAGATGCGTTGGATTGCGAAGTTCTGTTGTGCGTCTTGTTGTGCTGCTTCAGCCATTTTCTTGTCCTTAAAAATTTAAATTAGGCTCTGTTCATTATGTTTGACGAACAAAGCCCGAAAGTTAGTTTATCGGTCAGTTTACTTCTTGCCTTGAACTACTTCTTACCTTTAACCAAAGGTAGGTTAGCTTCGCTCCAAGCCACTAATCCGCTTTTCAGCACGCTTACGTTTTCGAAGCCTGCTTTAACCAGTAAGTTAGCGCTTTCTTGAGCAGTTTGACCTGTCTTGCATACTACGATGATTGGGTCTGCTTTGCGGCTTTCAAGGCTACCAAAGCTATTTGCTTTGATGTCTGACGGTAAAATGTGAACTGCGTCCGTAATATGGCCCTTTTTGAACTCATCCTTAGTACGAATATCAACCACAACACCGTTTTCACGGTTAATCATGTGTGTGGTTTGCGCTGCCGTGATCTCTTTGTAGGCTGCATTTGATGTCTTGATAACGTTCGCAATGATGGCAACAACCAAGCCGATCCATACGATGGCTAAAATCATATTCTCTTGAACAAATGGAACTAACTCTTGCATGTCTTGAACTCTTATTCGTTATTGGGCGAAAAACTATTAGGTCAGGAGTATAGCGAGGTTTTGGGTTTGGTGTACATAGAGTTAGCTTCATCACGCACATAACTGGATTTTTTTTTGATTATATTTACTCATACATAGATAATAGAGAGATTTACATTTTTAACTTTGAATGCGTAGTGTGGTTTCGCTTTGTGACCAATGGGCGGTAGCATGCTTAATGGCAAGCGCCTTACGTGCTAGGAGTTGATTTTCCAGGCTTACTTTAGGAGTTTTTGTGAAGATATTAGTCACCGGTGGTGCTGGTTTTATCGGTTCAGCAGTCATACGTCATATTATAAATAATACAACTGATAGCGTAATCAACGTTGATAAGCTCACTTATGCCGGAAATTTAGAATCGCTTGTTGAAGTTGATACAAACGCACGTTATGTATTTGAGCAAGTGGATATTTGTAATCGTTCAGAGCTTGACCGAGTGTTTGCAGAGCATAAACCAGATGCAGTGATGCACTTAGCTGCCGAGTCGCATGTTGACCGTTCTATCACTGGCCCTGCTGCATTTATTGAGACGAACGTAGTTGGAACATATACGTTATTAGAGGCGACACGCGAGTACTGGAATAAACTTGAAAAGCGAGCTAAAGCAGAGTTTCGCTTCCATCATATCTCTACCGATGAAGTGTATGGTGACCTTCCTCACCCTGATGAAGTTCCTGAAGGAACTGAGCTTCCAATGTTCTTGGAAACGACACCTTATGAACCATCTAGCCCTTACTCTGCTTCAAAAGCATCAAGCGACCATTTAGTTCGCGCATGGCTACGAACTTACGGCCTGCCAACTATCGTCACTAACTGCTCAAATAACTACGGCCCATATCACTTCCCAGAAAAATTGATTCCACTTGTTATCCTTAATGCTCTTGAAGGAAAAGACCTTCCTATCTACGGCAAAGGTGATCAAATTCGTGACTGGCTGTTCGTTGAAGACCATGCACGAGCGCTCTACAAAGTCGTGACCGAAGGTAAAGTAGGTGAGACTTACAATATTGGTGGTCATAACGAAAAGAAAAACATTGAAGTTGTGAACACGATTTGTGACATCCTTGACGCGCTAGTACCAAAAGAGACCAAATACTCAGAGCAAATCACCTATGTTCAAGACCGTCCTGGTCACGACCGTCGCTATGCCATTGACTCATCTAAAATGCAACGTGAGCTAAACTGGATGCCAGAAGAAACATTTGAAACGGGCCTTCGTAAAACAGTGCAATGGTATCTAGATAACTCTATATGGTGTCAAAACGTGCAAGATGGTAGCTATCAACGTGAGCGTTTGGGTGTAGAAATCACTGAATTAAAGGGAAATGAATAATGAAAGGTATTGTTCTTGCCGGTGGTTCTGGCTCTCGTCTATACCCGTTGACTCGTGGCGTCTCTAAGCAACTTCTCCCGGTTTATGATAAGCCGATGGTTTTTTACCCGATATCAACCCTAATGCTTGCAGGGATTCGTGATATCTTGATTATCACAACTCCCGAGGATAAAGCTGGCTTTATGCGCTTACTTGGTGATGGTTCTGATTTTGGTATCAACTTGGAATATGCAGTTCAAGCGTCTCCCGACGGTTTGGCTCAAGCCTTTATTATTGGTGAAAAATTTATCGGTGATGATAATGTCTGCTTAGTTCTCGGTGACAATATATTTTATGGACAGTCATTTAGTCGAACATTGAGAAGCGCAGTTAGACGAGAAAATGGGGCGACTGTATTTGGTTATCATGTGAAAGACCCACAGCGTTTTGGTGTTGTGGAATTTGATGACAATTATAAGGCTCTCAGCATTGAAGAGAAACCCATACAACCAAAATCGAATTGGGCAGTCACGGGGTTATATTTTTATGATAATCGAGTTGTTGAATTTGCCAAACAAGTCAAACCATCAGAGCGTGGTGAACTTGAAATAACATCAATAAACCAAATGTATTTAAATGATGGTTCTCTGAATGTTGAATTGCTTGGCCGCGGATTCGCGTGGTTGGATTCAGGGACTCATGAAAGCCTTCACGAGGCATCTTCTTTTGTCGAGACGCTGGAAAATGTTCAAGGTCTAAAAGTGGCTTGTTTAGAAGAGATTGCTTGGGCAAATGGATGGTTATCGGATGAAGATATTATTCGCCTTGCTCAACCAATGTTGAAAAACAGCTATGGTAAGTATCTGGTTTCTTTGATTAATGATCAAACTCTTAGAGAGTCACTAAAGGTAAATCGATAATGAAAATTATAAAGACTAAACTTCAAGATTGTATAATTATCGAGCCTAAAGTTTTTGGTGATGAGCGAGGCTTCTTTTTAGAAACATTTCAGGAAGAGCGTTACTTTAACGCGGGTATCAAAGAACGTTTTGTACAAGATAATCGTTCTAAGTCCTCTCGTGGCGTCCTGAGGGGTTTACATTTTCAAAAATTAAAACAGCAAGGAAAGTTGGTGAGTGTTACTCATGGAGAGGTCTTTGACGTTGCTGTTGATTTGCGCCCAGACTCAGAAACATTCGGTCAATATGAATCGGTAATTTTAACTGGTGAAAATAAACTTCAATTTTATGTACCTCCTGGTTTTGCTCATGGTTTTTGTGTTTTAAGTGAATCTGCTGACTTTCAGTACAAATGCACTGATTATTACGACCCTAGTGACGAGAGTGGCTTGTTATGGAGTGATCCTGCTATCAATATTGAATGGCCTATTGTTACTCCACTTCTTTCAGATAAAGACCGCATTCAGCCGTTACTCAGTGAAATTGAATATAAAATTAGACAAGGGTGGAAGTAATGGGAAAATTCACAGTTTTTGGTGGGCGAGGATTTATTGGCTCTGAATTTGTAACTGAACTGGAAAACCTGGGACATGATGTTTATGTTCCTGAGAGAGATGATACCAGTATTTATGAGCATGACTTGGGTACTGTAATATATAGTGCAGGTTACGGTGATTGCAATAAAGATCCATATAATGTTCTTACTGCTAACGTGGTATTACTAAGCTCTCTATTAGAAAAAGCAAAGTTTAGTCAACTAGTCTATGTATCGTCAACAAGAGTATATATGAACCAAAGTGGTTCAAATGAAACTAGTGACCTAACTGTTTGTGAAGACGATAGTCGGAGATTATTTAATCTGACTAAAATGACTGCTGAAGAGCTTTGTTTAAAAAGTAACCGTAACTGTTTAGTCATTAGACCCAGCAACGTATATGGCTTGGCTCTGCATAGTAATTTATTCTTACCCTCTATAATTAGAAACGCAATAAATAATGGCCAAGTTGATATGTATATAGCCAAGTCTTACGCCAAAGATTACGTTTCGGTAATGGATGTAGTTTCAAGTACCTTGGCGTTAATCAAACTAAATAGTATCCCTCGCGTTGTAAATATTGCTTATGGAAAAAATGTTACGGCTAGTGAGATTTCCGATGTGTTGATGAACAACACCGGAACAAAAATTAACTGGTTAAATACATTCGGGAGTACGTGTGAAGTTTTCCCTGAAACAGATATATCGACTTTAGAGTCGCTTATTGATTATAAACCTAGATATGTACTGGATGATTTGAAGCTTCTTATTGAAGACTTTAAAAATAAATTGTAGAAAATGAAACATAGGGTTGAGAAAAAAGATGTCATATGGGGGTATTTGTCACAAGTACTGAATATGGCATCTAGTTTATTATTATTACCATTCGTATTATATTTTCTAAGTCAAGAAGATGTAGGTGTTTGGTATGTATTTATAACATTTATTGGGTTGATTCAGTTACTTGAATTTGGCTTTTTACCAACTATATCGAGATATATATCTTACGTTTTTGCTGGTGCTGATGATATATCAGATAAGTGTATTCCTGAGTGTAATGAAAAAAATGAAGTCAATATAAGTTTACTGTCAAATGTTATATTCGCATCTAGGCGGATATACTTATTAGTTTCATTGATGGCATTTTTAATTGTTTCGGTTGGTGGTACATATTATTTATCTACATTAGACTATTCAGGTGAACGAGAGTTACTTTATTTTTCTTGGTTAATATATGGTTCTGCAACCGTCATTCTATTTTATTTTGGTCATTACAATGCATTATTAAAAGGTCGAGGCGATCAAACACAACTTAATAAAGTGGTCGTATTCTCTAAACTAACAAATATAATTTGCGCTATCCCACTATTGTATTTAGGTTATGGTCTGTTGTCACTTTCTATTGGGATGTTATGTAGTGTTGTAGTCGATCGAGTTTTAGTTAGATTAAGTGTCTTTGATAGTAATGCTTCTGAGACGATAAAAGCGTTTCAGCTAAAACGAACAAAAGATTACACCATGACTATATGGAAAAATGCAAAGCTCATGGGCGTTGTGCAATTGGGTAACTTCTTAACGGTTAGAGGAAGCGTGTTAATTGTATCATCTGTTATTGGACTTAAAGCTGCTGCCATGTATGGCTTCACCTTACAAATTACTTCTATTGCGGTCATAGTATCATCTATGTATTTTGGGTTACAGTTGCCATATATGAATTCAGAACAAGTTAAAGGTAATATTGAAGGTATTAAACGAGTTTTTTGTCGCTCACTTGGTCTTTCATGGGTTTTATTTTTTAGCTTTTCATGTTCTTTATTGGTCCTTGGTCCATATCTATTGAGTTTAATATCACAAGATACCCAACTCCTGCCAAGTATGATGTTATTGTTTTTCTTAGTTGCTGCCTTTTTAGAGATGAATCATTCATTGTGTACGGCATTTCTAACAACTAAGAATGAAATTATATTCATGTGGCCTCTATTTATAACTGGCGTAATGATCTCACTATGTTCCATAATCTCCGCATACTTTTATGGATTATGGGGGGTGATTTTATCTCAATTAATATTGCAACTGTTGTACAATAACTGGAAGTGGCCTCTCTTAGTGTTTCGTGAGTTAAATATTAGCGGCTTTAAACCAATAACATCTTTGTTGAGGTTAAAATAGTGAATGTTATAGTAGATTTCATCAGACGTAATAATGAACATCATGTCTTTAATTCTGAGATCGTAAAATATTTTGATTTATTGGGTGATGTTATATTTCATCTAGATGCAAACTCATCATCTATTGAAAAAATTAAAGATAAGAATAATGTAAAGTTACTAAATGTCGAAAACTCAAAGTATTATCTCTGGATAAAATCCAATATACTTCTTGCTCAGGTTTTACTAACTTATGGGAAGCGAAGTACCTATACATTTCTTTCAGCGACACCATTACAATACTTAATTCTAGCAGTTATATCCAAGTTTTTTGGAATGAAAGTTAATGTATTTATGCATGGTGAACTTGGTTATTTGAAGAAAGCCAACGGCTATGGTCAAAAGTTAGGTGCTAGATTTGTAGAGCTAGCATTTGGTTTGAAATCCAAAGTAAGCTTTATAGCTATTAATGCTTATATTTATGATAATTTAAAAAAGCTATATAAAGATGGTAACTTTGTTCATATAGAGCATCCTATTCAAAGTAAATATGAGCTATCAAAGAATCAAAATGACGGGTTGGTTTTTGGTACATTTGGGGTGCAGTCGACTAACAAATATAGTGAGGGAATTTATGTTCTCTCTACTTTTTTGTCAAATGATTTCTACGAATCGAACAGTTTAGTCACTGTTGGTGTATCCGATGGCACTTTTTCGTATGATTGTGATGATAAAGTCCAACACAAATGTAAAGGGGCCTTAAAAGAGAGCTTAATACCATTTGATGAGTTCATGAAGAATGTAGCATCAATCGACTGTGCTCTATTTTTTAACCAAAACAACAGTAGCTATGAATTAACACCTAGTGGTGTCTTTTCAGATTGCATTGCTCTCGAGAAACCAATAATAGCTATCAAAACTAATATGCTAGAAAGCTACTTTAAAAAATATGGCAAGTTAGGTTTCCTTTGTAAAGATCTAAATGAAATGGCAATTATTATTGAACAAGTCTCTAATAATCAAATAGAAATAAATAAAATAGTATCCAACTTACAGTTTGTTAAATCTGAACTGTCCAGTGACTACTATATCAAAAATATTAGCCTATTATTATGACCTATTTCCTTATACTTTCTATAGCCTATTTCTTTGCTAATTTAGACATAGCGTATAATAATGAAAAGAAGCTTCAGTTGATATTGTTATTATTGATTGGACTTATGCTATCAGTGTTTGTTGGATTTAGATGGGATGTTGGTTCTGATTGGGGTGTCTATTTAAATCACTACAATATTGTTCATAGTGAACAGTTTGAAATTGGCTATGTGTTTTTAGAAAAAACTTTCTATTCTAATCACTTAGATTATTCTTACTTTTTGTTTTTTATTACTTCTTTTTCTATTTTTCTTATATCATACTTTTTGTTTTCAAGAGTAGATTATGCGATTGTCGCAATAATGTTTTTTATTGCAAACTATATGCTTTCATTCATGGGAGGGAATAGGCAAATAATTGCAATAGGCATAGTGTTTTTTAGCAACATATTTATTCTTGATCGCAATAAAATGGGATTTATTTCCTGCATTTTGTTTGCCTGTCTTTTCCACGTCTCAGCTATTATCTATATCGTGGCTTATTTTTTTACCATTGGTTATATATCTGCCAAAGTAAGATATCTTATTTTAAGTGGTTGTGTAATACTTGGTACATATATAGCGCCTGTTCTAATCGGTGTCGCAATAAAATTATTTTCTATTATTGGTGTCGGATATGTGGTTGATAAACTAACGATATATCAAAGCGTGATCTTTGACAACTTTAGTATAATGTCCATGCTTAAGAAAATTATTATTCTTATTTTGTTTGATTTATACTACCAGCAAGTTTTAAGTAAAGTTAAAAACGAGTTATGTAATCTTTTCTATAATTTGTATTTCTTTTCTGTAATATTTGATGCAGTTGCCGGTCCAATCAATGCGGCATTCATGAGGGCTAGTGTCTATTTTAGAATATCAGAGATAGTAATTGTTTCTTTGATGGTTTCAACAGCAAAAAATAAATTACATAGAATACTGTTAACGTTAATCCTTTTTATGTTGTGTTTGAGACAGTTGAACTCTGGCCTCAATTTTTATCCAGAATTATATGATAATTATCGGAGTTATCTTTTTGGATTTTAGGATTTAATTTGTGTGGACTCAATGCTTTCATAGGCAATAGTGCTACTTTATATCCTATAAACCATGATTATTTTAATAAACATCAGATGTTACTAGTATAGAAACTATGTAAGATTAATGTATCACTAGTAACCCCGTCATATGAGTTATTTAAATGTATGCAAAACCAAAATAAAAAATTACTGTTTTATATTCCTTCGTTATCACCCTCTGGCGGGATTGAACGTGTTGTAACTACGATCGTAAATGAGCTGTGTGATGATTTCAATATAACTATATTAACTCAGGATGGTAAGGATAGTTTCTATGAGGTTGATAAGAAAATTAGTATTGATTCATTGCATTCTTATTATGAATTAAACATGAATAATCGCTTAAAAAGGGCGATGGCAAAGTTAAAAAGTATAGTTAGTTCAAGTTTCAAATTATATAAGTACTTAAAATCTAATGATTTTGATTATGTGTATGTAACGCACCCTTTGTCACATTTAGAACTTCTGTTGTCTGGAATAAATAGTAATAAAATCATCATCTCAGAACACGGCTCAGAAAATAACTACAACAGAGTTTATCGAACTGTTAAAAAACTCACTTATAAACGTTGTAAATATTACTGCGTGCCAACAACTCTTGATTGTGAAAAGTACAAGAATTTTGGTTTTCCAGTTGTATATACACCACACTACAAGCCCACTTTGGCTTACAACAAAGCAGATTTAAGTAGTAAGGTTGTCCTCAATATTGGTCGATATACGGAAGATAAAAAACAACTGCGTTTGTTAAAAATATGGAACAACATAAACCCTTCGGTTAGGGGGGGGTGGAAATTAAACATTGTAGGTAGTGGAGAGTTGAAAAAGGATTTAGATAACTATATCAATGACAATAACTTGAAAGACTCCGTCAACTTGCTTCCCCCAAGAAAAGACATCGAAATCTATTACTCTAATGCTTCTGTATTTGCTTTGTCTTCTCGGAGTGAAGGCTTTGGTATGGTGTTGTTAGAGGCTGCTGGTTTTGGCCTACCACTAATTTCATTCGATTGTCCATCAGGACCAAGAGATATGATCAATGAAACTAATGGTTATTTAGTCGATATTGAAAGTGATAGTGCATATCAAGCTAATCTGAGTGAGATGATGATGAGTCAAGAAAAACTATTGTCATTAAGTAAAGGTTCTAGGGAATTAGCCGATGGTTGGTCAAATGAGAGGATAAGTAAAATATGGAAAGGTATATTTAAATGAAAATTTCAGTCGTAATACCTGCTTATAATACATCGGCAACAATTATAGATGCAATTTCTTCAGTGGAAAATCAAGTGATTGAAGATGCAGTGAATATTGAGATTATCATTGTTAATGATGGTTCATCCGATAATTTAGTCGAAGTCATTAATGATTATCGAACATCGACTAAGCACAAGCTACATTTGATAAATAAGAAAAATGGTGGAGTTTCAACGGCTAGAAATGTTGGAATAGAAAATTCTGAGGGAGATTGGATAGCATTTTTAGATGCTGATGATGTATGGCTCCCCAATAAGCTTCAAAAGCAAGTAGACATCATAAGAAAAAAAGATAGCGTCAATTTTATTGGGTGTGCTAGAAATGATGAAGAGCTATCTATTTTAGGGAAGAAAATTGACAGCTTATACCTTGCTTGTTGTAATGATTTGTTGATAAAGATGTTCCCTCAGACATCAACTGCACTAGTGAGAAGATCTGTACTGAATACGGTTGGCAACTATAATGAAACGATGACTCATGCAGAAGATGGGGAGCTTTGGCTTAGGATATGCGCTGAGGGAGGTTTTTACTATATGCCAGAATCTCTAGTAATTACTGGCGGAGGTAAAGAAAATTTTGGAGCCTCGGGTTTGTCTTCAAATCTCGAAGAGATGCATTTTGGTACTTTAAAAATGTTAAATATTGCTTGTGAAAACAAAGTTATTTCAAAAACTTCTTATTTCGTATTTAAAGCCTTTTACTATGCAAAATACTTACGAAGATTACTGTTAGTTAAGATGAGGTCTGCATGATTTTTAAGTTAAAGTGGTTTATATCTGCCTTATTTTTGAAGTTTTTTTGTAAAAAATTGGAGATGCCATCTTATTTTAGTTTTCCTATTTTTTTTAAGGGGTTAAATAATGTCTCGATAGGGAAAAAAGTAAGAATTTTCCCTGGTAGTCGATTTGAGGTTCACAATAAAGGTTATATTAAAATTGGCAATAATGTAGGGATAGGCCAAAATTTTCATGTAACCTCCGGCGGAGAGTTGAATATTGGTTCTGATACCGTAATTTCAGCCAATGTATTCGTGACGAATATTGATCATGAATATGAAAATATTAATATCCCCATTCTTGAACAAGATAATATTTTTAAGAATACTGAAATTGGAAATAATTGCTTCATAGGTATTGGCGCAGCGATACAGGCAGGAACAAAGCTTGGTAACCATTGTATTGTGGGAGCAAATTCTGTGGTCAGGGGAAGTTTTCCTGATTACTGTGTCATTGTTGGGGCTCCGGCAAAGGTAATTAAAAAATATAACTTCGAAACTGAGTTATGGGAAAGAGTTTGATGTTAGATTTAAACCTTAAGGATAAAAAAATAGCAGTGTTTTGTCCTGCTTTTTTTGGTTACGATAATGATATAAAAAATACATTAGAAAAAGCAGGTGCAAAGGTATCTTTGCTTGACGAACGTGTCTTCACAAACACTCTAGGCCGAGCTCTGGTTCGTTTAGGCTTTCATCGTTTAATTAACTCCTATATTGATGACTTTTATTCTGAAAATCTTGTAAATAAGGCAAAAGAAATCGACTATATTCTGTTAGTTAACCCTGAGACAGTGTCAGTCGATATTTTAGAAAAAGCTATAAAAGTTAACCCACAAATTAAAATAATTACTTATATGTGGGATTCTTTTAGAAATAAACCTTATTCAAAAAAATATATAGATGTATCTTGTTCATTTTTTACTTTTGACCCGAGTGATGCGAAAGAAAACAATATTGGTTTTCTTCCTTTGTTCTATGTAAAAGAATATGATGGATTAGATCTAAAGCCGACTATGTATGACTTTTCTTTTGTTGGTACAGCTCACTCTGAAAGGTTTAGGTCCGTTTCTAATATTACAAAAGGTAGTGATGCTAAATTTTTGTTTTTCTATTGTCCGAGTTATATGGTCTTTCTATTTAAGAAGTATTTAAAAGGAGAGTTGCAAGGCTTGAAATTATCCGATGTGTCTTTTTCATCTATGAGTAGAGCTGATGTGGTCAGTTTAATAGAAAAAACGAACACGATAATAGATATTAGCCATCCAGATCAAATAGGTTTGACGATGAGAACTATTGAGATGCTAGGTGCAGGCAAGAAATTAATCACTACTAATAGTCAAGTCTTATCTTATGACTTTTATCATCCCAACAATATATTGTATGTAGATGATAAAACTTCAACAGAAACAATCAATGAGTTTGTCGATGTTCCATACTCCCCTATTGAGTACGAGCTTCGTAATAAGTACAGTATTAACTCTTGGATAGAGAACCTTTTTATATGAGCAATATTTTACCCGTTATTTTAGCCGGAGGGTCAGGTTCACGACTGTGGCCGATGTCTCGAACTCATTATCCGAAGCAGTTTTTGCCCCTGACAAATGAAACTTCAATGTTGCAAGACACTATTCTTCGTTTAGACGGGCTTGAACATGGCCCTGTGTCCTTGATTTGCAATGAAGCACATCGTTTTTTAGTCGCTGAACAATTGCGCTCCAATGACGTCAAGCATTCTGGGATTATTCTAGAACCCTTTGGGCGTAATACTGCACCCGCGGTGGCTTTGGCGGCTTTGAGAGCAATTGAAAATGAACAGAACCCGATTTTATTGGTATTGGCGGCTGATCATTTGATCAAGAACGAGCAAGCCTTTAGAGAAACGCTGACAACTGCAAAACCCTTTGCGGAGAGTGGAAAACTAGTGACTTTTGGTATAATTCCTACCAAGCCCGAAACTGGTTATGGTTATATTCGAGGTGGTCAAGAAATCGATGAAAGTGGACTTTATTCGGTTGATACTTTTGTTGAGAAGCCTAACCATGCTTTAGCAGAGCAATACTTAAAAGATGGTGGATATTACTGGAACAGTGGGATGTTCATGTTCACTGCCTCACGTTATTTAGAAGAGCTTGGAAAATTTCGTCCAGATATTTTAGCGACTGTGAAACAAGCCTATTTAGGCGCTAATTGCGACCTTGATTTCATTCGGTTGGACGAAGAAGAATTTGCTAAATGTCCAGATGAATCTATTGATTATGCAGTAATGGAAAAAACGAGCGATGCTGTCGTTTGTCCAATGGATGTTGGTTGGAGTGATGTTGGAGCTTGGTCATCACTCTGGGAAGTGAGCGATAAAGATTGTAATGACAACGTAGTTAAAGGGGATGTATTAACTGATAACACCCATCGTTGTTACATTAACTCTCCACATCGATTGGTTGCGACTGTTGGTGTACAAGACCTGGTCATTGTTGACACTAAAGATGCTTTATTAGTCGCGCATCGAGATGAAGTTCAAAATGTTAAAAACATTGTTTCAAACTTAAAGGCCGAAGAGCGAAACGAGTTTTTACATCATCGTGAAGTATATCGTCCTTGGGGCAAGCATGAGTATATTGCTGGAGGCAACCGTTATCATGTGAAAAAAGTCATTGTAAAGCCGGGTGAGAAAACGGCAATGCAATTACATTATCATCGTTCAGAACATTGGGTTGTTGTGTCAGGAACAGCTAAAGTATATAGAGGCAGTGATCAATACGTTATTACCGAAAACGAGTCAATTTATATTCCTGTTGGGGAAGAGCATTGTTTTGAAAACCCAGGAAAGTTACCTTTGGAAATTATTGAAGTAAGATCAGGTAGCTACTTAGGTGAAGATGATATCGTACGAACACCTCCCCAAGGTGAAGGTTACTAACTAATTTAAGGTCTTATTATGTTAAATACATCACAAGTGCTCTCGGATTCTGGCATTCAGTTTGGAACAAGTGGGGCTCGGGGATTAGTTGAACAATTTACGCCAGAAGTGTGCGCAGCTTTTACTCATGCGTTTATTTGCAGCATTAAAGGTAGTCATGATTTTCACAAAGTTGCCGTTGCTATTGATAATCGCCCAAGTAGCCCGGAAATGGCGCAGGCAACTATTTCAGCAATTAGCTCCATGGGATATGAAGCTGTATATTATGGGGTTCTACCAACTCCCGCGCTTGCATACTCTGCAATGCAAGACAATATCCCTTGTATTATGATTACCGGAAGCCACATACCATTTGATCGCAATGGTATTAAGTTTTACCGACCTGATGGCGAAATAACAAAAGCCAATGAGCAAGACATTCTGAGCGCGAAAGTTGAATTTGAAGCACCGGTATTGAAAGAGTTACAGGTATCACTTAGAGCTCAAAAGCAATATGTAGAGCGTTATACAGTGCTTTTTGATTCTAATTTCCTGACGGGGAAACGCATTGGCATTTATGAGCACTCTAGTGCAGGGCGCGATATATACCCAATGCTATTTGAAGCAATAGGGGCCGAAGTTGTTTCTCTTGAGCGTACAGATGAATTTGTCCCAATTGATACTGAAGCGGTAGCAGAAGTCGATAAAGAGAAAGCTCGTTTTTGGTCCCAAAAGTACAATCTAGATTTTATATTTTCAACGGATGGTGATGGTGACAGGCCACTAGTAGCCGATGAAAAAGGAGAATGGTTACGTGGGGATATCCTAGGGTTACTCTGTGCTGAAGCCATGAATATTGAAGCGTTAGCACTGCCAGTAAGCTGCAATACAGTAATTGATTCTTCTGAGTCATTTAAAAAAGTGGCTCGAACTAAAATTGGGTCACCCTATGTGATTGAAGCTTTTTCAGAGCTTGAAAAAGACTATACGGTAATTGCCGGTTTCGAAGCTAATGGTGGTTTTTTGCTAGGAAGTGATGCAACGATAAATAATCAAACTTTAAAGGCACTCCCGACTCGCGACGCGGTTCTACCTGCACTTATGTTACTTTCAGCAGCCAAAGATTGTAGTATTACCTCATTGGTTTGTGCACTTGCTCCTCGCTTTACGAGCAGTAACCGTATTCAAAATTTTGAGACAGACAAGAGTAAAGCGATCATTGCCAAAGCGATTGGGCAAGAAGGGCGTTTGATTGATACTTTGGGGTTTAAAGAGGCTATTGTCACGAATGTTGATACTACAGATGGTCTTCGTATTACGTTGAATTCGGGTGATATTATTCACCTTCGCCCTTCAGGTAATGCGCCCGAGCTTCGTTGTTATGCGGAGTCGGCGACCGTTGAAAAAGCACAAAAAACGGTTAAACAAGTACTTAATAATGTTCAAGATCTTGATGTGAGTGAGTGGTAACGGTTAATGGCAATTTTTAAGCTCAAGAACCATATTCAAAATTATGCTTGGGGTAGTCAGACTTCTATGTTTGATCTATTTGGGTTTGAGAATGTAGACAGCAAGCCGCAGGCAGAACTCTGGATGGGTGCGCACCCTGGCGGATGTTCTATGCTTGAACAACTTGGTGTTTTACTTACGGACTATATTAACCAAGATGCTGACGATATTTTGGGAACTTATACTGCTCAACGATATGGCCAGCTGCCTTTTTTGTTTAAAGTACTTGCTGCCCATACCCCACTCTCGATCCAAGTTCACCCTAATAAAGTTAACTCAGAGCGTGGTTTTGAACGAGAAAGTGCGCAAGAAATTGCACTTGATGCTATTAATCGGAACTACAAAGATCCCAACCATAAACCTGAACTGGTGTATGCGTTAACGCATTATAAAGCGATGAATGGGTTTAGGCCGATTCAGCATATAATTGCACTGTTCGACGAGCTAGGTCTCCCTGCTCTTGAATATGAACTATCTTCGCTAAAGAAAATGCCCAACTCTGATGGGCTACAGCGCTTTTTTACAGCTTTAATGACATTTTCGGGAAAGAAAAAGCTGGCGATACTTAATGAACTCCAAGGTGTTTTCGATCATGCACATATGTCTGATAGGCTTCAACAGGCTCTTACTTACAGTAAAAGCTTTGTAGAGTATTATGAGGGTGATATTGGCATATTAGCACCATTGATTTTAAATGTTGTCGAACTCGAACCCGGTGAGGCAATGTTCCTTCATTCAGAAACGCCTCATGCGTATGTTAAAGGCACTGCACTTGAAATCATGGCAAGTTCTGATAATGTTCTCCGTGCAGGCTTAACGCCGAAACATATTGATGTCCAAGAGCTTATCGCTAATACTCGCTTTGAATCTATTCGACCTGAACAATTAAAGCTCATGCCTATATCGATAGAGGGACGCCTAAATTTTCCGGTACCGGTAGATGATTTTGCGTTTGATATCCTAAATGTAGAACCGACAGCAAAAGAGCAACGCGTTCGGAGTGCAGAAATCTTATTTTGTATTGATGGTGAAGTGAAAATATGGTCGGGTGAGATGTCTTTGAATCTAAAGGCTGGAGAGAGTGTATTTGTGCCTTATAGCGCTAGTTGGTATAAGTATGAAGGTAAAGGCCTGTTAGCCAGGGCGTATAATTAGTCACTTGATGCTGATACCAATTGCTATAATATTGGTATCAGCAAAATTTAAGTGTCTTAAACCTACCTTTTAAACGTGTCGAACTCTTAATACTCGTAACAACAGTAGCCAATAGAGTCTAGTTTACTTGTCATGATCTTTATGTGTTGATGGCTTATTTAATTCCTTCCTAAAGTAAGCTGTTATTTTCCAAACATTACTTAAAAGAATCAAATACACGATAAAGCAGATGAGAAATGTGTAAAGCATGACATATTCGGGAATTCCCACCATTTCGGCATAAATACCGATGCCTGCGAATAGTACAGCAATACTGCAAATTACGATTAATGTTTGTGCGGAACTAAAACCTAAACGTTGAAAAATATGATGCAAGTGCTCGCGGTCAGGTTTAAATGGTGAGTCACCTCGTCGTACACGACGGATCATAATTGCAGCCATATCCATCAATGGTATCGCAATTAGCCACAGGGCGGTTACTGGGCGTAAAGGAGGTCTTGTGCCATTTTGGCTTGATAGTAACAACAGCCAAATAACAGTAAAGCCTATGAGCATACTTCCCGCATCCCCCATGAAAACCTTCCTTTTTCGGCCAAAAGCACCTAAGTTTAGAAGAATATAAGGGATGATTATTATAACGAGTACTAAACAAATATAAGCTAGATTATATTGCCCGTCATAATTCAACATAATCCCTAATCCACCGAAAGTGACTACAGATAACCCACCTAAAAGTCCATCGATACCATCGACCATATTAAATGCGTTGATTGCTCCTACAACGGCAAGTACCGTAACTAGATAGCCAAACCAACCCAATGTTACGACATCTCCAGAGCCAAAAATGTCCCCAATAGTATTGAGCTCAATGCCACCGACAACCATCATCGCGACAGATAGGGCTGCTTGAACAACAAAGCGCAATTTGAAGCTTAAATCAAACTTATCATCTAGAGCCCCAACACTAACAAGGAGCAGGATGCATGCCGCATAAAGGCCAGTATTGGGTAAGATGTCTGGGTTGTTAAGTAAAAAGTAAAGGGTTGATATACAAATGGATATACCACCAACTAATGGTACCGCCCCTGTATGAAGCTTGCGTATATTAGGTTTATCAACTAAACCGACTTTCTTAGCAACCTTACGCATTAGAAAAATAGTCGCGAGAGAAAAGAAAAACAGAAAAGAGAGGTCAAGAAATGAAATGAGCACGACTAAGCCTAATAATGGATGTTGAGGTGAATTTTAGTGTATTTGAGCTCAATATAAAAGAGGAGCCAATGGTCTCCGTGATCTCTTCGTGTAAATAATTAGAAATGTCTGGAGTTTGTTAAACCTGAACTTTTTACTTTATGTTCTTCTTGAACGCCTTTCTACGCCTCGTTGTAATTCTGTTCGATATATAGGTGGGAGTCTATAATCAATGTTAAGGTTCAGAAGATCACTTTCATAAAGTTTACAACTCAGACAATACTAAAAGTATACGATGTGATAGTATTTTTCGTTATCAATTTTAGATGTTTTGAGAGATTTACAGTGAAACCTCAGATCCAATCACAGCCGTTTACCACCAAAAGTTCAATGACGTATACAGACCACAATGAACTTGATTTTCGAGAGCTTTTTAAGGCATTGTGGGACGGTAAGCTAGTCGTTATATTGGTTACAGCTTTATTCACTATTGCTAGTATTTGTTTTGCATTGTTTGTTCAAGAGTGGTGGTCTTCAAGTGCTAAGATCACGAAAGCTCAGCCTCAAAATATAGCTGCATATCAACAACAAGTCAGACAATTTCAACCTGTTTTCAATGTTTATCAGGAAGATGGTACTGTTTTAGTCAGTAAAGAACTGAATAGCCTGGGGGACTCTAAAGTTCTCTTTCAGCGTTTTATCAACACTTTTAACTCAGCGAATAATAAACGAGTATTTTTAGATAACAGCTCATCTTTCCAGTCGTTTAAAGCTAGCCTTTCTGCTGATGGTTCTGATATGACGGAAGTTGCGGAACGTATATTGTACTCGGATTGGTTTAAAAGAATTACCGCGTCTATGGAAAACATAGAAAATCCTAATTCCCCCTATTTTGTTCGCTTTCAAACCACAACAAAACAAGGCAGTTTTGATTTACTCACCGCTTACATCGCTTTTACGGAGTCTCAAATTCACCAAGATGCGTTTAACAACTTAAAGGCTATGGTGAGCGGTAAGCGAAATGAGTTGATTCAACAAAAGAGGATTTTGGAAACACAAGCAAAAAATCAGTTATCGGTTGAAACTGAGCGAACCAAATATGCTATGGGTATAGCACGCTCGGCCGGTGTCGATAAACCTATCCCAGCGGGTAATGAAAATGAGCTATTTGGTATAGAGCTAGGCTCAAAAGGGTTAGAAGCGAAGGTCAAAGCGCTAGAGTCAGTAAAAAATTTGAGTGTTATCGAACCTCGCTTACTACAAATAAATGCAAAATTGGACATGCTCAATAACCTTGAAATTGACCGTAGTGTTGAGTTTCAAACATTTCGCTTCTTAGATAATGTTCAACAACCAATTTCTCGAGATAAACCTAAACGTGCACTTATTGTGATTATTTTCACATTATTTGGTGGGCTGGTCGGTGCGGCAATTGTGTTAATACGCTTCGCGTTTAGAAAAGAAGATTAATTCGCTTTAATGGCTAGTGTCTCACACTAGCCATTTTTTATTCCCCTTACATACTATCCCCTGAGCCAAGACTGCATAAAGGATGGCTATCGTAACTCCAACCAAATACTGATTCCTAACGTTTGGCGGATTAGGGTTGCTTCTCCTTAACACATAGAATGAAAGACCGACCTCCGTACATCACTAAACCAGCATTAAGCAAAAGTGCGGGCAACCGCGTTCAATTTTTCCTCATCCATTTTTTACTCCTTCCTGACGCAATCCTGACGTTTTTTTGAATCGTTGTGGTGCGTTTACTAATTATACATTTACTTGATAGCAGTAATTACCTATCATAATGTTCAATTAGTTGTTTAATCAGAGTAATTCCTTTTTAGGCTATCTATCATTGATTAGATGGTTTTGGTTGGATATTGAAAGCACAGCAGCAATCTTCTTGTGTTGGTATCTTCTGAGTACCATTTTTGTAGTGTCATACGAAAAGATTATGCTAGCTGCTCGCTTGCTGCATACAAAGCAAGCTACTCTCAAGTTCTTTGTGCTTGTTAAACAACATTGATAAATCTGGCGAAATTCAAAAAGTACAGTATTGAGCTGTCTGTAGCTTCTAGCTTCAGCATTCAATATTGTGCACTTGCGTCAGTAGTTTTGGTACGGAATGGCGTGTATGAGTGTCTGCTTTTTGGGCTTTCATACAAAAACTGATTAGACTATCGCTTAGATTTGCTAGGAAAATCAGCCTCAGTTCAGTTTGAAATATGGAAGATATAATTATATGAAAATGCAGTGGTTAGCTAGGGTTTCACCTTTGTTGTTGCTATCAGCAACAGCTGTTGGAGCTGAAAATTTATACGTAGGCGCTAAAGTAGGTAGTGTAACTGCCGATAACTTTGCACCACTAGTAGAGAGCCGTACGGCTATTGACGACTCAGACACATCTTACGGTTTGTTTGTGGGTTATCAACTATTGGACACCTTGTCTATAGAAGGTAGCTACAACTATCTTGGTGAATATAACCTTAAAGATATTGCCGGTGGTAGTTACGATGCAAGCACCTTTGATGTGCTGCTTAAAGCCTCTGGTAACATAAACGATAGTCTAGCGTTATATGCTAAAGGTGGCTTCGCTATTTATGACTGGAACGCAAACGGCCCAGGCGTGGAGTCTGATGATTCTGGCGTGATTCCAACAATCGCTTTCGGTTCTGAATACTCGATTACACCATCAATGAAGGTTGGTTTAGAGTATCAATTCTATGATGGTATTGGTGGTGTTAACATCGATTCATTTAATGTTGCCTTGTCTCATAGCTTTTAATCATTTGTAGGGATAAATTGTGAAATATAAAATTTTAGCGTTATCAGTCGTTGGTGCAATCCTTGGTGGTTGTGGCAGTGACAACAACAACAGCGTGCCACCGGAACAAGCGTACCGTAATATTATGGCATTCGACCCTGCAGTAATGGGTATGAAAGGTACATTCAGCTGTGATGATGGTACAACCGGTACTTTAAAGGCAACTAACTTTTATGGTGTTTCTGAAGTTACAGATCTTACCGTTTTAAACTACCCTGAAACTTGTTCATTTGCTTACAACGCAACTGCTGGTGCAGTTGACGTTTCAAACGGTAAAGACATGAGCAAGGTAAGCTACAAGTTCCCTAAAGGCTTAGCTAACTACGACGACCTTGTTACATCTTCTCCAATTTCTACTTTGATTGAGAAAGAGCTAGACGGCCAACCTTACAATGAATCGACAGGTATTCAAGTACTGAAAGATCTTGGCTTAGATAGCTTACTGAACAATGGTAGTGTGAGCAGTGTTGCTGACTTCTTACGTCGTACTGATGAAGTAATCAAAGCTCTTCCTGCATCTGAAGCTAGCCTAGTGTCAGCAACAGCAGCGGTACTATCAGACGTACTTGTAGTAAGTCCTACAGCAACAGCTAATGAGCTAGCTGCGGCGACGGAGTCAATCACAAAAGAAGTTATTGCAACTTACCCTGAGTACCCTAAAGCACAGGGTGGTGATGAGATTTACCTAGATCTAACTGAAGATCCAACGTTAATTGAAGATGCAGTGAAAGACCCAGATAATGTAGGTACTCTTCCACCGCCAAAAGATTCGGAACCTGTTCCAGACCCAGATGAAGGCACTAAGCCACCAACTGGCGGTACTGGTGGTACTGGTGGTACTGGCGGTACTGGTGGTGGCGGTAACGGCGGTGGTACCGGCGGCTAATTTAAGCATCAATAAAAAAGGCACCACACGGTGCCTTTTTTACATGCTGTTACTATCAACATAGTCACAATTAAGCATAGTCACTATCAAACTCTGTCACCATTAAACGTAGTCACTAACAAACATAGTCACTGTCAAATACGGTTAAAACCTATTGTATCCCAATGAAAATAATCAGTTATTCTAAAAGCGCATCTCTCATAGCATCTCTTAGCGCATTAGCTATCGCTTCTAATGCCTATGCCGTCGATAACTTGATGTCGTCCCAAAGTTATACCGGCGCAATCATTGTGCCTAATGCTCAAGTGATGGACACTGGCGACATCTCTTACCTCTATGGTCAAGGCGTACCATACAAGGGAAAAACCCGTGAGTTAGATAACATATTATTTAGCGTTGGTTTATTCGATGGGTTTGAAGCGGCGGGTCGAATTGTCACAAAAACTTATGACTGTCACCTCTACCCAAATGTACCCAACTACAATCCTAATTGTGGTAACGGTATTCGTGATTTGTCGGCATCGTTTAAATACCAACTCCCTTTTGTTAAAGGTTGGACGGGGTTCGATTTTGCCATCGGTGTTCAAGATTTCGGTGGCGCGGCCAGCAACTTTGAAACCTACTACGCGGTAGCCGATTTTGAACCTGACTTTGTCCCTGCAAGGTTTAGTGCCGGTTATGGTAAATCAGAGGTGAGCCATGGCGTTCTGAACGGGCCCTTTGCCAGCTTAGAATATCAGCCGTTGGATTTTGTACAGCTGATTGCAGAGCACGACTCTCACCAATTTAATGCTGGCCTTAAGGTGTTTACACCAGAACACTACTTACCACTGGATACGCAGTTATCTTTTCAATATCAATTTTATACCAGTGGAAATGCCGATATAGACATTTGGTCTGTGGCTGCATCTGCTCCCTTAATGGGCTTCTCTGAATCTCGCCGAGTGAATGAGTTAACCCTAGAAGACAAGATCGCAGTAGAACAAGCGCACCATAAGTTTGCTGGTGTTGTTCAACTTAAAAAGGCCTTGGTCGATGAAGGCTTTCTTAATGTGAGAATCTCAGCGGATGACATTGGTTTAAACGTTGCGCTGGAAAACCGACGTTATAATCGTAACCAAGTGGATGGTGTGGGTGTTGCGTTGGGTATTATCTCTTCCTACGTGGGAGAAGGTATGCTTCAAGACCTCGGGGTTAAAAACTACCAACAACAAAACATTCGCTTGTTTAACTTGGTGAACGACATGCCGATGATGGAAGTGATCACCAGTGCCCCATGTTACCGTGAATTTGTAAAAACGGGCGAACCTTGCAAAACCCTTCTTGTTCGCACATCAGATGTGAAAAAGAGTTATGCAAAAGCAAACTTTGATAAAGAGGTGGCTCGTTCTGGCTTTGGTCGCACACAGGTCATTGTTTCCCCTGCTTTGTATCACAATACCGCCACAGAATACGGTGTATTTGACTACTCTTTAGCGCTTGCCACTAACCTATATACGCCTCTTTGGAAGGGTGCCGCGTTGGATGTTCGACATGTAATGCCACTGGCAGAGAGTGACGACTTTGAAGAGGGCGAAATTTGGGGTGACAATGCCTTTGAAAATGAAGTTGATAGGGTTCTTTTCCACCAAGCATTCCAATTGCCTTACAACCTCACGACTCAATTCTCATTCGGACAAGTTTACGGAAACTTTTTGGGCTTTTTGAATGAAACGCAGTATGCGAGCAACAGCGGTCGTCACATTCTAGGGGCTGAATACGCGAACTTTTCTGCTCAAGATAAGTACGACTCAAGAGGTAAGGCTATCTTAGATGCGACCCCTATGATTGGCCACTACACCTACTCAAGACCAGAGTGGAACTGGCAAGGTAAAGTGCAAGCTGGTCAATTCTGGAAAGGCGATGAAGGGGTACGCGTAACCACCAGTCATTGGCTAGGTGATGTAAGAGTTGATGCGTCATACCAGACCACAAAAGCAGTAGGCAGCAGTGAAGCCGAAGATTTTGTGACGCTTTCTATCGCGATTCCGCTGACACTATGGCGTGATATGAGCCCTGACTACGTTCAATTGCGTGGTATCGACCAGTTTGTGTACGCTCTACAAACTCGTGTTGGTGATAGCCATAATAATTTAGGCACAGGCTTGGGTGTCGATACTGGCTTACAACACAATATTGAAAGACAGTACTTCAACCGTAACCGCATCGGTGCAAGTTACTACTATGAAAACCGACAGCGCTTACGCAACGCTTACCTAAAATATTTAGAAGCAGTAAAA
The DNA here is from genome assembly GCF_030442075.1 of Vibrio sp. TMPB1044. Taxonomy (NCBI): domain Bacteria; kingdom Pseudomonadati; phylum Pseudomonadota; class Gammaproteobacteria; order Vibrionales; family Vibrionaceae; genus Vibrio; species Vibrio sp. TMPB1044. The sequence goes on from NZ_JAUJED010000005.1 coordinate 152,499, forward strand.
TAATTTAGCGTAACATCTAAAACTAAGAGCCAGCACCTCACGTGTTGGCTCTTTTTTTGCTCTTGCTCTTAGCTCTTCGTTTACTCGCGTCTCTCATCTGCTCTTATCTTTTCGCATCTCGCTACTCGTATCCCGAATCTGCTCTTATCTTTTCGAATCCCGCATCTGCTCTTATCTTTTCGAATCTCGCTACTCGTATCCCGAATCTGCTCTTATCTTTTCGAATCTCGCTACTCGCATCCCGTATCTGCTCTTAACCCTTAAAACCATTCAACTAGGTTGATAATAAACACAATTTGTGGATAATGTTTACGGATTAAAATGACCGGATGCAAGCATCGTTTTTGCTGCGTTTGGTATTGACTATGCAGTGTGGTGTCACGGACGATCAAAGGGCGGTAGCATCTTGATTTTTCGATGATAAATGAGAGTTGGATCTTATTATTTTTCCACGTCAGCGCTATTTAAAGCCGCATAGCTGATAAAATTACGCGCTTAACTTCCTTTGGTGTCCTTTTGGGGATCACAATACATTCCACCTCTATTACTTGGTTAACATGAAGATCAATAAAAATCGTCTCCTTTTCGCGCTTATACCTGCATTGCTTGTAGGGTGTACGACTCCAGGTACTCACCTGTCTACTGGTGGTAAGAATGTGATTCAGCCTTCTGAGGAGCAGCAAGAGTCTGATATTTCTGAAGTGGTGAATGTGTATCCGCTGACGGCACAGCTAGTATCAACTTACCAAACGGGTACATTGTCGGTGTCACAAGCCAACCCTGAACTCGACGTAGACATCGCAAAGTATGAATACAAAGTCGGTGTGGGCGATATCTTAAATATCACGATCTGGGATCACCCTGAACTGACGATTCCTGCGGGCTCTTACCGTAGTAGTACCGAAGCGGGTAACTGGGTTCATGCAGACGGCACCATCTTCTACCCGTACATTGGTACAGTAGAAGTGGCAGGAAAAACCGTTCGTGAAATTCGTTCTGATATAGCGGAACGTTTGGCGAAATACATCGAAAGCCCTCAAGTCGATGTGAACGTAGCGGCTTTCCGTTCTAAGAAAACCTACATTACTGGCGAAGTGTCTAAACCTGGCCAGCAGCCAATCACTAATATCCCACTAACATTACTGGATGCCGTGAACCGTTCTGGCGGTTTGTCTGAAGATGCTGATTGGCGTAATGTGTCATTAACCCGCAATGGTGTGGAAGAGAACCTTTCGCTTTATGGCTTAATGCAACGTGGTGACCTAACGCAAAACCGCTTACTGCAAGCAGGCGATATTGTTCACGTACCGCGTAACGATAATCAGAAAGTGTTTGTGATGGGGGAAGTGAAAGAGCCTAAGTTATTAAAGATTGATCGCGTTGGGATGAGCCTAACCGAAGCACTCAGCAACGTAGGTGGTATTAATGAACTCACTGCCGATGCAACGGGTGTGTTTGTAATTCGTACTTCTGATGATAAATCAGAACGCATGGCGGACATCTACCAACTGGACATCGAAGATGCATCAGCCTTAGTGATTGGCACCGAATTTGATTTAAAGCCTTACGATATTGTTTACGTAACGGCCGCACCAATAAGCCGTTGGAACCGTGTGATAGGACAGTTGCTTCCGACCATCAATGGATTTAACAACCTAACCGAAGGTATGTTGCGCGTTCGTAATTGGTAATAACTGAAGATTAATAATCAGGTTGCATTTAGCGTGTGACCTGATTTTTTACATCTAGAAGTAAATCTTGTTTGTAAGCACGTTCAGTTTATAAATGCATTCGGTTTACAGATGCATTGGGTTTACGAAAAACTAACGCTATAAGTGAATTATGTTTAATAAAATTTTAGTCGTATGCGTGGGCAACATTTGTCGTTCCCCGACGGGAGAGCGAGTTTTACAAAACTTGCTTCCAAACAAAGAAGTGGCCTCTGCCGGTATAGCTGCTGAAAAAAGCCGTTTAATTGGTAAGCCTGCAGACGATACTGCGATTTTAATTGCCGCTGAAAATGGTGTCGATGTTGAAAATCATCAGTCTCAGCAAGTCACGCCACAGCTTTGTGCACAGTATGACTTGATCTTGGTGATGGAGAAGGGCCATTTAGAAGCGCTCACTCAAATATCGCCAGAGGCACGTGGTAAAACCATGTTGTTTGGTCAGTGGATTGGCCAAAAAGACATTCCTGACCCTTACCGTCAAAGCCGCGAAGCGTTTGAACACGCTTATCAGCTGATTGACGAAGCGGCACAAGCTTGGGCAAAAAAGCTGTAATTGATAGAGAAAATATTCAGTTAAGCTTTAAAGAAAATATCTAGTTAAGATTTAGATATACCCAGTAAACCTGTGACACATAGCCACCAATAGAATCATATAAAAGAGAAGTGCGCGGAGCGTATTTCTCTTCAAAAAACTAGTTTAGGAAGTAGCAATCTGATGACAACACAAACCTCTCAGCAATCGCATACAGAGAACTCTGATGAGATCGATTTAGGAAAACTGCTTGGCATTCTGCTGGACGCTAAATGGCTAATCATGCTGACCACATTCGCTTTTGCTGTGTTTGGTATTGCGTTTGCATTGCTTTCAACGCCGATATACAAAGCCGATGCACTGATTCAAATTGAAGAGAAGAGCTCTGGCGGTATTTCATCGATGGTCGGTGACATGGGCGAGTTGTTCTCTCAAGAATCTTCTGCGACGACAGAAGTGGAGATCATCAAATCTCGTATGATCTTAGGTGAAACGGTTGATAAGTTTAACCTAACGACGGTGACATCACCGAACTATGTACCCATCGTCGGTAAGGGTTTTGCTCGCTTAACCGGTGACATCAATCACATCGCAGTGAGCCGCTTTACTTTGCCAAGCTATGCGAGCGGTTACGAACACACGATCCAAATTCTCGATGCCGAGAAAGGCACTTACCAACTGGTTCGTGACGATGAGCGCATTATCTTAAAAGGCCAAGTGGGTGAGCTAGCGACAGTCGATGACTACAGTTTGTTTGTGGCAGGTTTTGAATCGCATAATGATTTTGAATTCTCTATTGCGAAACAAAGCCGATTAGAAGCAATCGAATGGTTGAAAAAATCGTTGTCTCTGTCTGAGCAAGGTAAGCAGACTGGTATTTTGAAGTTAAGCTTTGAAGGTGAAAACAAGCAGCAGATTTCTGAAATCCTCAATCACATTAGTCAGATTTACTTCTTACAAAATGTGAAGCGTAACTCAGCAGAAGCAGAGAAGAGCCTCTCTTTCTTAGAAAGCCATCTTCCGGGTATTAAATCTGAGCTGACGGGTTATGAAGACGTACTAAACAATTACCGCCAAAAGAACGAATCGATCGACTTGGGTTTAGAAGCACAATCAACCCTGAAGGTAATGGTAGAGCTTGAAGCGCAATTGAATGAACTGACGTTTAAAGAGAGTGAAATCAGCCAGCGCTTCACTAAAGATCACCCAGCCTACAAAGCTCTGCTTGATAAGCGTAAAACGCTATTGGGTGAGAAAGAGCGCCTGAACAAGCAAGTACAAAAGCTACCGAAAACACAACGTGAAGTACTGCGTATGACGCGTGATGTTGAAGTAAACCAACAGATCTACATCCAGCTATTGAACAAGGTTCAAGAACTCAGCATCATCAAAGCGGGTACCGTCGGTAACGTTCGTATCTTAGATGACGCGCAAGCTTATGCTCGCGCTGTAAAACCTAAGAAGCCGCTGATTGTTGTATTAGCAACACTATTAGGTGGCATGCTAAGTGTCGCGTTTGTATTAGTGAAAGCGGCGTTCCACCGTGGTGTGGAAAGCCCAGATCAAATTGAACAAATCGGCCTTCCGGTTTACGCCGCGGTACCAAAATCTGATTTACAGATAGAGCTAACTAACCGCTTTAAATCGAAGAAGCAGCAAACCAAGGGGACGCAAGCACTGCTTGCCGAATCGAACCCTGCGGATCTTTCGGTTGAAGCACTGCGTGGCCTTCGTACCAGCTTGCACTTTGCGATGCTAGAAGCGAAAAACAACGTCTTGATGATCTCTGGTCCTGCGCCGGGCATCGGTAAATCTTTTATCTCGACCAACTTTGCCGCGGTAGCCGCAAAAACAGGCCAAAAAGTGCTGTTGATTGATGCGGATATGCGTAAAGGTTACCTACAACAAAGCTTTGGTGTGAAATGGGACAACGGCCTTTCTGATGTATTAAGCAGTAAGCAAGAGTTCGCTCAATCCGTTAAAACCACACCAGTAGAAAACCTACATATTATTACTCGCGGCCAAGTGCCACCCAACCCATCTGAACTGCTGATGCACCCACGCTTTGCGGAACTAATGGAATGGGCTTCAAAAGAGTATGACTTGGTAATTGTCGATACCCCACCAGTACTCGCAGTAACCGACCCAAGTATTGTTGGCGCCTTCGCTGGCACCACATTAATGGTTGCTCGTTACGGCCAAAACACCATTAAAGAGATCGATGTCGCTCGCAACCGCTTCGAACAATCCGGTATCGAAGTGAAAGGCGTTATCTTCAACGCCATCGAGAAGAAAGCATCAAGCTCGTACGGCTACGGTTACTACAACTACGCATATTCGAGCGACAAGAAGTAAAGAAAGCAGTAACGAGATGCGAGTAACCGGGTAAACGAAGAGCAGAAAGGCAGATACGGGATTCGAGTTATCGAGTATCGAAAAAATAAGAGCTAAATGGCAGATACGGGATGCGAGTAACCGGGTAAACGAAGAGCAGAAAGGCAGATACGAGATTCGAGTGGCGAGATACGAAAAGCGCCGCTCTTTGCATCTCGTTTACTCGTCACTCGTATCTATTCTTTACCCACTCGAATCCGCTCTTAAGCCTTTCGCATCTCGTTTACTCGCTACCCGCATCTGCTCTTAAGCCTTTCGCATCCCGTTTACTCGCTACCCGCATCTGCTTTAAGCTCTTCGCATCCCGCTTACCCGTCACCCGCATTTGCTCTTTTAGCTCTTCGCATCCCGTTTATCCGTTACCCGCATCCGCTCTTAGTCTCTTCGCATCCCGTTTACTCGCTACTCGCATCTGCTTTTTTCTATTTCTTCACCACCCCACCCGTTAAATACAATCCAATCGCCGCTAACACCGGATAACCAAACGCTTCATTGGTCATTTCCCCCAAGGGTTTCCAATCGTAGCCGTGCATACAACCTAGAATCACCATCACATGCAGTGCCACATAAGGAATGGTGAACAACAACACAATGTAGCGTTGTACCAACTTAAAAGGTTCATACGCTTTAAGCAGTGCCAGCTTGTGCTTCGCTTTTTCTTCATCAGTAAAAAACATCGCATCTCCTGTGTTGGTGAGTGCATCTAACCCTTTGCTAATGGAAGACTGACTCCCAAATATTCTTCCGAACAATGTCATACTGCTCCTTGGTTGATTGATGGTTATATACCGCCTTTCTCGTCACTCCCGCTCTTAAGCCTTTCGCATCTCGTTCACTCGAATCTCGTATCTGCTCTTCAGCTCTTAATCTCTTCGCATCTCGCTTACCCGCATCCCGCTACTGCTCCTAAGCTCTTCACATCTCGTTTACCCGCATCCCGAATCTGCTCCTCAAGCCTTTCGCATCTCGCTTACCCGAATCCCGCATCTGCTCTTTTAGCTTTTCGCATCTCGCTTACTCGCATCCCGCAACTGCTCTTCGCATCCCGCAACTGCTCTTGAGCTCTTCGCATCTCGCTTACTCGCATCCCGTATCTGCTCTTAAGCTTTTATCTTCAAAACAGGACACGCTTTATTCACGCCCCAATCTTTATGCCCCTTCACATTCTCATCTGAAATCAAGAACTGCTCTTGCAAGGCTGCCACTAAACCAAACAACGCCTTGCGCTGCGCAAGTGTGAAGTTATCCTCTGGTTGCAGCTCGGCATTACAACCGCCGATCATACAAACCCCAATATTGCCTTTGTTGTGTCCTTTCACATGTGCGCCGGTTTGTGACAGTGGCCTGCCAAGTTCGACATCCCCATTGCGACGAATCACAAAGTGATACCCGACATCGCGCCAGCCTCTCTTTTTATGCCATCGGCGAATCTCGGCTACGTCTACATCTTGCTGTGGCGGCGTGGCGCTACAATGCACAGTGATAAAAGAATATGGCGGACAAAAAGGTAAGCGGAGTAAAACTGAAACCAAGCTTAGAGCATAGGAAGCAGGAGATAAGCAAGGCTCTAACGAAGGGATGAGCTCTATAGAGTCGCCCTGTTCTTGTAAGTCAGCCGGTTCTCGTGAACCTGAAGGCTCTTCCGTGCTAGCTCGCTCTTGCAAACAGGTCGGCTCTTGCAAAATAGCAGGCGCTTCTAACGGCTGGTGTGGAACTCGATCAGTTGCTGGTGGAGTGTTTGACAAAATAAATCCTCGTGTTGTTGTAACCAAGTAATTAAAGACGTTGATAACGATTCTTCAAAATTAGGGTGCAGTGCGATGTGTTGTCGCAAACTGGCGACGACGGTTTTTGCATAGCCGGGGTGGTGGCTGACATAACGTAAATACATCACGTAATAACCCAGTGGCTGCCTGCGCCGTGCTCGGCTGATCATCCAACAAGTATCCCCATAGCTGGGGACGTCACCGAATTCACCCTCATTAAAATAACAACCTTCCATTTGGCTTTCTTTATAATCGCCGGCTTCATAGCTCAGTACTTGGCCAGACCCATCACTATCACTAAAAAATAACGGCTGGCGTGATTGATTCAGGGAATTAACACGGCACTCGAGGCTCGCCATTCCGGGTTGGTACGCTGAAATAAAAAGAGAAACTATCGCCTTCATTAAGCACCTTATTGCTGCATGGGGAGGGCAATGTACTTCAACATTCTTGATTGGGGTTGGCGGTAATAGCGCGAAAATGGAGGGACACAGAAAAGTGAGAAGTGCTTCGAAAAATCACAGATCAATAAGGCTGGTGTTGCATATCTATCCGAGGCGTTTAACCAAACATCTTTTCTTACAACTTATCTCATGGGCGTTTTGCCCCTAAAGCGCCAAAAAGTGTTGTTAATGCTCTGTATATCAATGGATTTCTATACGAATGACTAATTAACAAGGAGCGTTAACCATGTGTGTTTCTCTAATTCTTTCTTTCATCCCATTAAAAACCGGCTCGCCGATAAGTAAGTTGGTGTTATTAAAATTGGCCGATAACGCCGACGCGCGCGGCGTGTGTTTCCCATCCTTAAATTACTTAGCACAATATTGCGAAGTGTCGGTAAGAACCGTTAAGCGACACGTTAACGAACTCGAGAAACAAGGGTTTGTGAAGCGGATAAAGCGGTTTGATGATTCAGGACGCCAGCGCAGCAATATATATCAGCTGCGCCTACCCAACGACAGCCACATTCAGCAGGCCGATCTAGACCAAGCGAATCAAGAGAACACTAATGTAGAACAAACAGGTTTACCGCCAGCCTCGTCGAAATATCCACAGAAAACAGAGCTCGCAAAGAAAACAGACCATTCAGACACTCCCCTGGGTGACTCAAGATCCAACACGGAGAGTGATCATCCTGCACACATAATCTTTCATAAAGAACACAAAACAGACATTCCTTGTGAAGAGCCCCTTCATTGCGAAGATAAAGAAAATGCTACATCCCAAACAGAAAGTACCAATCAAGGAAGCTCAAAGAGTGAAGCTGTGATTCACCTGCTCACCAAAGAAGGCAGCGCGCCGATTTACCATGAGTTCACCACAATATTAGAATGCACCTACCCCAAGTTAGATGTGCTGCAAGAACTGCATGCCATGCAAGCCTGGCTGTACATCAACCCCGATAAGCGCAAACCCTTTGAGCACATTGGCCATTTTGTGAATGGCTGGCTAAGAAGAAGCGCCCAAGCCAAGGCGAAGCGAGACTCATCGCCAGTCTTTAAGCAAACAAGAGCGGCTAAACAAGCCAAAGCGGTTAAGCAAACACAAGCGGTGAAACCCTCAAAGAAAGCTAGATCAAGAAAAGCCGTAGGATCGATAAAGGCAGATGCGCCCACAACAGCTTCAAACCAAGCGCAGCCAATCAAAAGTAATCACGCTGAAAGCAAATCTCAACAACCCACACCTGTCTCTCAGGCCCTCGCGGACTACAAAGCCAAAAGCACCACCAACCCGTTTGAAGCGCGTATCAAGGCCCTAGTTCAATCCAAATCGCTCGGCACGGATTCTAAGCAGTGATCATCCGATTATTCGCAGACGAAGCGCTTGTTCACACAGCCCAAAGCTATTGAAAACCAATAACTTAGTAAACCACAAGCTTAGGCAAACCGAAGGCGAAGGCAGACCAAACGTGAATACAGACAAAAAACGTCAAGAGACAAAAGTAGAATTAAGGAAGAGGGCAGCATGGACGATATCAGCCTAAAAAAACTGACAACAAAAGAAAAAGTCACCATTTTAGAAAAAGAGGTAGCGCGAGTAGAAGGGCGCATTGGCGAGTTCTTGAAACTGCTGGTTAACCACTACCCACAAGGGCTAACTCGCACAGAGATTAAAGCGTTATTGGTTGTAAACAACAACCCAAGCTTCGTCTCGCTATACCGCAACGGCAATATTTTCATTGATATAGAAAAGCGCTATTGCGATGCAGCACAAGAAAACAGGTACCACATAGGGACTCAGTATTTACAAGACGTACAATGTTCCCGCTGGGTCAATGCTTTGTGAGGCACTTGTCAGAATAAGGTAAATTGCAAACTGGTCAATATGCACTTGATTTGCTAGAATACGCAGCAAATTAAAACCGTATGAAAAACGTATAAACCTGAAGCACAGTGAAAAATTGTGATTCATTGCCTGTAGGAGCCAAACCTAAGGGCGGTAGCGTACCTAAATACGAGTGGCTAGCAAGTTAAAAAGAGCAGCAAGCCTAAAGGCTGAAAAATCCGTTTTGGTGGCCTATTGGGGCGGTTTTAAAAAATAAGCAAAATCTAGGTTTTATAAGGGATTGTCCGCAATAGACTGTCTCAAAATGAATAAAAAATGTCTCAGTGGCTTCAAAGAGGTTGAGGCAATAAGTTTAAAAAAATCACTTCTTTTAATTTCATCAGTTGGTTGGAAATTCAATAAAATGACTAAGAAAAAAATTCTTACGGTTTTTGGCACACGTCCAGAAGCCATCAAAATGGCACCTTTGGTTCATGCTTTAGCCGCCGATGAGCGCTTTGAAGCAAAATGTTGTGTAACCGCACAGCACCGTGAAATGCTTGACCAAGTATTAGAGTTGTTTGAAATTACACCTGACTACGATTTGAATTTGATGAAAGCTGGTCAAACGCTTAACGAAGTGACTGCTCGTATTTTGTTAGAGCTTAAACCCGTGCTCGAAGAGTTTGAACCTGATGTAGTTTTAGTTCACGGTGACACAGCAACAACGTTTGCTGCAAGCTTAGCCGCTTACTACGAGCAAATCGCCGTCGGTCATGTGGAAGCTGGGCTTCGTACTGGCAATATTTACTCGCCATGGCCTGAAGAAGGTAATCGCCGATTGACTGGCGCGTTAACTAAGTATCACTTTGCACCAACTACAACTTCACAAGAAAATCTTCTAAAAGAAAATTTTAATCCAGAAGACATTAGCGTTACTGGTAATACAGTGATTGATGCGCTGTTGATGGTAAAAAACAAAATTGACTCTGATAGTGATTTGAACGCAACACTTTCCGCTCTGTTTCCGTTTTTAGACGCGAGTAAAAAACTTATTTTGGTTACTGGTCATCGCCGTGAAAGCTTTGGTGGAGGTTTTGAGCGTATTTGTGAGTCACTCGCTATCACAGCAAAAGCACATCCAGATACGCAAATTCTGTATCCGATGCATCTTAATCCAAACGTTCGTGAACCTGTTAATCGTATTCTAGCTGACATTGATAACATTCATCTTATTGAGCCTCAGCAATATTTACCATTTATTTATTTAATGAGCCGCGCCCACATCATTTTGACCGACTCGGGTGGTATTCAAGAAGAAGCGCCTTCATTAGGTAAACCTGTATTGGTGATGCGTAATACAACAGAGCGTCCTGAAGCTGTAGCTGCTGGAACTGTTAAGCTGGTCGGTACAGATGTAAAGAAAATTACAGAGAGTCTTGATTTGTTGCTAGGCGATGAAGATGAATATAAAAAAATGAGTTTTTCCCATAACCCATATGGTGATGGGAAAGCAAGCCTACGTATTATTAACGCTATTTTAAATAATGACTAGTATAAAAAAAAATGTATTGACGAACATTCTAAGAGCTATGGCTAGTAATGCTCTTGGTATATTCGCTTCTGCATTTATAATATTAGTTTTACCAAAGTTTATTGGCTTAGAAGAATATAGCTACTGGCAGTTGTACATTTTCTATGCATCTTATGTCGGTTTCTTGCATTTAGGCTGGAGTGACGGTTTTTATTTGTATAATGGTGGAAAAGATTTTGAATCGATAAATAAGGAGAGAACTTCCGCTAATTACTATTTTTTCATATTATGTCAGGTTTTTTTGGCTACAAGCATAGTTATCATATCCACCATGCTAAGTGACAACTATTCTCAAGTTGTTTTTTATATTGCGCTTTGTTTATTATTAACTAATATTAGAAGTTATAGCCAATTTCTATTACAAGCAACAAGTAGAATAAAAGAATACTCAAGCATCATTATTATTGAAAAAGTAATTTTAGTAATTGGTGTAACGATAGTATTATTGTTTTATGATGTTGAATTTGAAAAGATCATCTTAGTTGATCTTTTTTCTCGACTTGTTGCTTTGATTATTTCTTCTTATAGATGTAAAAGTGTACTTTATTATCAGAATGTAAACTGCAAAAATTTAATAATAGGTTTTAAAGACACAAAAAAATATGTATCCTCAGGATTCAAGTTAATGTTCTCATTCATTTGTAGTTTACTCATATTTGGTGTGGTCAGGTATATGATTGAAGCTAAATGGGGTATTTTGGCTTTCGGGGAAGTTTCACTAACATTAAGTTTAGCTACATTATTTGTAGTATTTATAAACTCTATTAGTATTGTATTATTCCCTGTTTTAAGAAACATCAATGAAGAACTTAGGAAAGAAGTATATATTAAAATAAGGTTTTACCTTTTCATGTTTTTACTGATTTTGTGTAATTTATATTTCCCATTGAATAAAATAATGTCACTTTGGTTACCTGATTTCAATAACGCATTGGAATACCTACCTTTAGTTTTCCCAATAATGCTATTTGAAACTAAAACATCGATATTGACAAATTCTTACATGAAAGCTTTAAGGAAGGAATCAGACTTACTTAAAGTAAACATATTTACCTTAGTTTTGTCAGTTATATTTAGCTCGATAATATATGTATATAGTGATACTTTAGAAAACTGTTTGATATTATTAGTTATTGTGTCATTTACTAAATATGTAGCTTCAGATTTTCTTTTGTCAAAAAATATGAAAACTATGGAGTATAAATATTGGATTCTTGATTTTTTATTTGTAGTTACATTTATGACATTAGCTAGCGGTGATTATGAATATGTATATACTATGTTAACATTTCCATTACTCCCATTATTAATATATAAGATTATCAAATAGAATATGAAAAAAGTATTATTTGTAGCAACGGTTGATCAGCATATTAGACATTTTCATATACCATATCTTCGGTGGTTCAAAAGTAAAAAATTTCAAGTATCTGTGGCCTCAAATGGAAATGAAAATGTTCCATATGTTGATGTTAAATATGATGTTTCCTTTGAAAGGAGTCCATGGTCTTATAATAATTTTAAGGCTTTCTTGACGCTGAAGAAATTATTGAAAGAAAATCAGTACGACATTATTCATACCCACACTCCGGTAGCGAGTATATTAGTTAGATTAGCTAATTTTATTACTGGGAAAACGGCCAAAATAATATATACGGCACATGGATTTCATTTTTATAAAGGTGCAAAATTAATCAACTGGTTGCTCTATTATCCAGTGGAAAAAATACTATCATATAAAACAGACACTCTTATTACAATTAATGATGAGGATTACAATTCCGCTATTCGTAATAAATTTGGTTGTGGAAATGTCTATTTAGTAGATGGTGTTGGTGTGAATTTGGACAAATACAAAGCTCCGTCTGAAAATGAGAAATTAAAACTACGTGAAATAAATAATTTAGGTGAAAATGAATTTATTTTGATATACGTGGGTGAACTTAGTAAAAGAAAGAACCAAGAGTTGTTATTAGAGTCGATATCAAAGTTAACAACTCGAATTGATAACTTAAAGCTCCTATTAGTAGGTAAAGGGAATGAAGAAACTAATTTGCGTAAAAAATGTTCATTATTGAATTTAAATCATACGGTAGAATTTTTAGGTTATCGAAATGATATTAGTGACCTAATGAAACTATCTGATCTTTCAGTTTCTACTGCTTTACAAGAAGGGTTACCAGTCAATATTATGGAATCGCTATCCAGTGGTTTACCTTGTATCGTTACAAATTGCCGTGGGAATCGTGATATTATAAATGATGGTGTTAATGGCTTTGTTGTTGAAGATTATGACCCTGAATTATTTTCAGATAAAGTTTTTAAAATTTACAATGATAAATCTATTTATAGGAAAATTAAGTTTAATACAATACCATCAGTTGAGAAATACTCTGATAAAGAAGTATTAAAAGCGATGAGTAATATTTATTCTGAGTATATAGGTAACAAGAGTGAATAGGTCAAAAATATTAGCAATGCTAATTCTAGTCTGCTTGATATTTAATGTTAACTACTTAGATTCTTTAGCTGGTTGGCTTATATTTATATCACAAATTATGATAATAATGGGTGTTTTCATATGTTACAATAAGATAAGTGATATATTTAGCCCTATAGTCATAACTTATGTCGGCATGTTAATACCTTTTTCTATAAAAGGTATGTACATACTAGAAGTTGATAAGTTTCCAAAAGATGATCTTGTTTTACCATTATTGTACTATTTGATCTTTATATTTTTCTTCACACTAGCATTGTTACTTAAAAATAAGAAATTAACATTGATTAGTTATAGAAATCTATCAAGTAGGGTTGTTGTTCGCTCTACTTTAATTATCAGATCATTGATTTTAGTTACTCTTGGTTTTGCGATTTATGGTATTAAGATGGGAACACTTAACCCTGCAGAGTTAATATCTAATGTACTAGCTAATCGAATTGATATGCAAAACTCCGGTGGTCTATATGTTCAAACATTCGTACTATTAACTTTACAAACTGCCTTGTTTATAAATGCAATTATTTATTTTAAAACAAAAAATAAGCTATTGCTACTTTCTACTTTTATTATATTGGTTATTAACTTTCTCGTGACATTTACGTTGGGAGGAAGAGGGATGATTATTGTACCAATATTAATGTTGTTTTTTTATAAATATAAAATAACCGGTCGTTCAGATTGGCTTAGAATAATATCATTTATATTTATATTTATAATATTTTCTGGTTGGTATGGAATGTACCGAGATGGGGTAACATCAGATAGTAATACTATCGTTATTTCTGATGTACTAGGTAATATATTAGATAGGTACGTACAGTTTGATAATTTTATCCGTGTCGTAAAAAATCCAGTTGATTATTATTTCGGTCAATCATTTGTAGACTTTTTGTCATCTCCAATTCCGAGAAGTATTTTTCCAGATAAGCCATATAATTTTAATTCACAGATGACACAGATATACCACCCGGCACAAGCTGAAAGGTTTCTCGTAACTGATTTTACTATGCTAAGTGAGTTACTTTTGAATTTTGGAATTATAGGTATAGTTATAGGGTCATTTTTATTTGGAAGATTGATATCCTACTTCAACTATGCATATAACTACTTTAATACAGACGATTTTTTCTTATTTTGGTATCCTTTCTTTATGTTGAAACCGATGAGTTATTTATATGGTGGCTTGATTAATTCTACAGTTAATATGATGGTTTTATTGGAAGTTCCCATACTTGTAATGTTATGGTTAGTTTATTCAACAAAAAGAAGTGGTTATGAAAGAATATAAAGTTTTATATCTTATATTAAATGGCTCACCATATGGCGGTTCCGAAAAACATGTGGTTGATATTGTTAATAATATAGATAATAAAGGTATAGATGCAAAATTAATTTATTCTGAAGGAAACTCTCTCATCGAGGGAATAAATAAGATAAGTATTACTACTCCCATGGGGCGTGGTTTTATTGACTTTTTTAAAATACTAATAATCATTAAAAATGAGAAGCCAGATATAATACATGCTCATGCAGCTAGAGCATTGATTTTCGCTCGCATGCTTAAGTTTCTTTTAACAAAATTTACAGACCAAAAAATTAAATTAGTTTCTACCTCGCATGGACTTTGGGTACCTCCCGATAAAAAAAAATTGCAGTTACACCGATTACTTCACTTGTTTAAAGGGCAAGATGATTTGACTTTGGCTGTTTCTAAATATTCTAGGTGTGAGCTAATTGAGCAAGGCTATAATAAAGATAAAGTTAAATATATTTATAATGGAATTGACTTTAGTAACTTCAATTCATCTAGAAATATTAAACGTAAAGTTGAAAATGTCACATTCGTAGGGCGCTTGACTGAACAGAAAGGTGTATCTCATCTAATGGACCTGATTGATAGAGAGTCATTAAACAGGGATGAAATTAAATTTGAGATATACGGTTCTGGGCATTTAGATACATATATAAACGATTATATAAAGGCTAAAAATTTAACTAATGTTAATGTTAAAGGCCATACTGATAATATTAAAGATGTGTTCTTAAAGACGGATCTCTTAATTGCACCTTCTATGGATGAAGGACTTCCTTATACATTAGTTGAAGCTATTAACTGTGGACTTCCAGTTGTCAGTACTGTGGTTGGAGGCATTCCTGAAATTGTGGAAAATGGGAAAAATGGATTTTTAGTCAAACCAGGTGATAGAGATGGTTTTTACCGAGCATTTTCTAAAATTAAGAAGGAAAATATCGAGAGTATGTCTAGAGAGTCAATTAGAATTTCACAAAAATTTGCACTTAACACGATGATTGATAGTATAGTATACGAGTATGAAGAGTGTTTAAAATGAAAAAGAATATAGTTGTTTTCATGTATAACTTCCCACCTCTTGGTGCCGGAAGAGGTATAGCATGGAATAAATTTTGTTCTCATTTAACGAACGAATATAATGTTAATTTGATAACTATCGAACCAAGTATAAATGATCCAATATATAACGAGTCAAAACTTGATGATATAAAGGATGACTTTACTATTCATAGAACGTCACCAGGTTTTTTGTATGGAAAAATGTATCCATCAAAAGTCAAATTTGATGAGAATTCAGATACTGTTGATTATGAAAAAAAATCTCTAGTCAAAAGTTTTATTAAGAAGGTATACAAATCGGTTTTTCGTTCTTGTATATTCCCCGATAGAATGATTTTTTGGAATAAAAGTGCGGAAAATAAGTTTCTAGACATAAATCGTGTAGATAGGGTTGATCTTATAGTAACAGTAGGCTTTCCTTTTTCAACTCATCTACTTGGTTATAAACTAAAAAGAAAGTTTGGCGTGAAATGGATCATGGATTATGGAGATCCATGGTCATTTAATCCATCGTCTGAAACAGTCCCTCACTTTCGCCGTTGGTTAGATCGTATCGTTGAAACAAAGATTATTAGATATAGTGATCATATAACGGTTACTACGGATACTACCAAACAAGCTTTTGAATCTAAATTCAAAAAATTACCGGATGTTAGTGTGGTAAAACAAGGTGTTGACTACGAGATGTTTCGCGCCGCTCGAGATACTGAAAATAAAAAATCAGAGGCTTTGAATTTATTCTATTCTGGTATCTTTTATAAAGACATTCGTAATCCCGAAGAATTCTTTCATGCAATATCAAAAGTAAAAAATATTCCGGTTAAAGTTAATATAATTATTGCCGGACATATGGAAGATTATGTTCTTAGTATGGTTAAGTCTACATCATTCCCTGATTGTATAAATATTAAATTTATTGGAAACATAAGATTCGATCAAGTGGTTAATTATCAAAGTAACTCTGATGGCTTGCTTTTTTTTGGTAATAAAGGTGCTCTTCAGGTCCCAGGTAAGATATATGAATACTTAGCATCTCGGACCCCTATATTTTCAGTGTCATATCAATATGACGCAGTTTCAGACATGATTGAATTTTATGGTCGTGGAGAAACTTCGCTCAATAGTGAAAGCAGTATAAAAGATAACTTTGAACGTTTTGTTATTAACTTGAATAGCAAAGTTGGTTCCTATAGCAATGAAGAAATAAAAGAATTTGATTGGGCTTATATTTCCAATGAAATGAATGATATAGTAAATACTGTTGTTGGAGATAAATAATGTGTAAGTTAGTAATTACTAATGGTTGGTCAGATCTTAATTCTGGTGATAGTGCTATAGTAATGAGTGTAATTCAACGTTTTTATATGGAATATGGAGATAAACTTTCCGTAACTGTTTTATCAGAACTCAATGAGGTCAATGAGTTTTATAGTGACAGTATTGACAAAATTATAGAAGTTTTTCCGAGTATATCTATAAAACTTATACCCTCTCCATTCAAAAAAACTTATAATGATAGCTATTTTGATAAAATGGCAGAAGTTGTTAGTTTTTTTAAAAATTTATCCCTGATACCTTTTAGCCGTTCCTCAAAGAACGATTATATTAGGGAAATACGTTCGGCTGATGTGGTTGTATCTAAAGGGGGGCACTTTATACATGATCGAAGAGGACTTCATAGTGTGGTTCATCTTATAAAATGTTTGTATCCAATAATTATAGCTAAGCATCTTGGTGTGAAATATTCACTATTAGCTCAATCCTACGGACCTTTTTATCAAGATACACTTCTGTCGAAGTTTAACACCTCATTAGTCAGATCTGTATTAAATAATTCTGAAGGTTTATCTGTGCGTGAGTCTGTGTCTATTGGCGCATTAGAGTTGATTGGTGTTGATAAAAATAAGACTTATTCTACAAGTGATTACGCATTTTTGATGAATGATATCGACTTGAAAAATTGTAGAAAATTTGATTATAACAATTTCTTTGTTGTTACTTTAAGGCAACATGATTTTAAAGATGAGAATGGCGAACAAGCCTATCTAGAATCAATGAAGAATTTATGCATAAATATTTATGAAAAATACTCTCTTTCCCCATTGATTGTACCTCACGTAAAAGGTCCAAATAGTTTTGAAAATGATATAATAATAACTAAGAAATTCGAGTCATTACTTGATGAAAAGCAAAAAGATATTTTTAAGTTTGAATATGAACATATGCACGCAATAGAGTTTATGCAGTTATATTCTAAAGCAAAAATATTGATTGGTACTCGTTTCCATTCTGTCATATTTGCACTTTGTTCTTCTGTTCCATCTTTCGCTATCTCATATTCCGGTTATAAAGCTAACATCATGAAGCAATTTTCTATGGATGATTTCATGATGAATATTGATGATGTTAATCACGAAAACTTAGATGTTCTAGAGAAAAGGGTATTTACTTTAATCGATAAGAACGATTTTTTTCGCGAGGAAATTAAAAATAGAATGGAACATGTTCGCAGGGAGATAATTGAAGATCCTGCTTTCAGCAACCTGAAAAAATAGGTGTTATTGTGCTAGGTATTACGGGCGGAAGTGGCTTTGTTGGAAAGTCTTTTATCAAGTTAATTAAAGAACAGAATATCTCATATAGATCTTTTGTTAGGAAACCTTGTTCAGATAAGTCTAGTTATACAATTGGTGACATTTCCTCTGATACAGACTGGCATGAAGCCTTATCACAAACCTCTGTTTTGATACATTTGGCATCTGTGGCTCATGGTAATGCTCAATCGGTATTAGATTACGAAAAAGTTAATTTTTTGGGGACATTAAATTTAGCTAAACAAGCTGCTGACGCCGGAGTTAAACGATTTGTATTTATTAGTTCTATTGGAGTTTTGGGTAATTCATCTTTCGATGGTAAATTTAAAGAAGATAATATAACAAATCCCCAAAATAATTATACAAAATCAAAGTTCGAGGCGGAAAAGGCATTAGTTAAATTGTCTGTATCAACTAATATGGAGGTTGTCATTATTCGTCCTCCATTAGTGTATGGTGTAGGTGCACCAGGCAATTTTGGGGCGTTAACTCGGTTAATTGACAAATTTCCACTATTGCCTTTTGGTTTGGTTTGTAATCAACGAGATTTTATTTCTGTCCAAAATCTAGCACATCTTTTGTCCGCCTGCGCTACACACCCAGACGCAGCAGGCCATACTTTTCTCGCTTCAGAAAGTGAAACAGTTTCCACGAAAGAATTTACAAATGCGATAGCGAAAGGGCTAAGAAAGAAAATATATCAGCTCCCTATCCCAGTAAGCATAATGCGATTTGCTGGGAAGTTACTTGGCAAGTCTGCGATGGTTGAACAGTTGGTTGGTAATTTACAGGTAGATTCATCGGACTTGAAAACAGTGTTAGGTTGGACGCCTCCATATACGATGGAAGAGTCAATGGCACTGTTAAAAGGACATAGTAAAGAGAGAAAATAATGATACGTATTTTAGATTTTTTAGCGGCATTTCTCGGTCTGTTGCTCTTATGGCCGATACTTTTAGTTGTTATTTTTATTGGTCTTTTTGATACGGGTTCGCCAATTTTTATTCAAGAACGTGTAGGTCGTAATAAAAAGCCCTTCAAGCTAATTAAGTTTCGTACTATGTCAGTTGAAACAAGATCGGTGGCAAGTCATTTAGCTAGTGATGCTTCCATCACAAAGTTGGGTGGTTTTTTACGTAAAACCAAAATCGATGAACTTCCGCAATTAATCAATGTTGTGAAAGGTGATATGAGTTTAGTCGGCCCACGCCCTAATCTATTTAACCAAGAAGAGTTGATTAGAGAGCGAGAAGAGCACGGTGTGTATGATGTTTTACCTGGTGTAACTGGCTTAGCTCAAGTTCAGAACATTGATATGTCTACACCGGAGTTATTGGCTAAAATGGATAAACAGATGATAGATACGCTGACCTTGAAAGATTACTTCAAATATATCTTGATGACAGCGACTGGCAGTGGCTCTGGTGATGCCGTTAAATAATTCCACCTTGAGAACGAATCCTTCTCTTTTCAACCCTTGCTCTTCTAATCATTGGCTTAATGGCTTAATGGCTTAATGGCTTAATGGCTTAATGGTTTGAGAGTTTCAGGCATGAGATTATTGTTCGTATAAGATACTGTCTTAGCAAGTCACAAACACCCCAATAGCTGAAAGCGCTCGAACTGTTGGGGTATTTATATCAATAACAGATTAAAGCGCGAATTAAATATTCGGGTTATCTTTTGCAAGTTCTCTTTGCGAATTTAAATAATGTTCAACACATCCCACTCATGCAGTCTTTGTGGTTTATTAAATACTCATAAATAAGAATAACTTTATGCAACGTCTAAACTTCATATGGCATCTTTCTCGTTTTAAAAAGCGGGTTATCAGTGTTTCTATTGATGCTTTACTCATTATATTCTCTCTGCACATTGCGTTGTGGACAAGGCTAGGCGATTTCCAATTTTTGAATGATGGCGATAATTTATTACTGACAGGCTTAACAGTAATAATGACGGTGCTTATATTTACTAAAATTGGGCTTTATCGCGCAGTACTTAGGTACCTCACCTTTCAAGCGCTGTTTGTGGTAACGGCAGGCGCAATATTGTCGGCAATTTCTTTGGCTCTGTTTGCGTATTACCTGCAAGAACCAGTCCCTCGTACGGTGCCTATTATTTACGGTGCTTATTTAGCTTTGTTATGTGGCGGCTCTCGTTTGGTGGTTCGCAATCTTGTCGCGACGACGTCAAAAGATATTCGTCAAGAAGTGCTGATTTACGGTGCGGGGTCTGGCGGCCGACAACTGGCTGTCGCGCTAAGAGCGTCTGAAAACTATCGAGTACGCGCGTTTATTGATGAAGATAAAACGCTCACCAATACCGTTATTTTGGGTTTGCCTGTTATTGATTTGGATAAAGCGGAAGGGCTAATTGAGAAGCACGACGTTTCTAAGATCTTACTCGCGATCCCAAGTGCCTCTCGTGCTCGTCGTAAGCAAGTGTTGGAGTTATTGGCGCAGCTGCCTGTTGAGATTCAAACCGTTCCTGAAATGGCCGATATTGTGTCAGGGAAAGCAAAAATTGATGAGCTTACTGATGTACCTATCGAAGATTTGCTCGGCCGTGATGCGGTTGCGCCTCAACAAGCACTGATGGAAGCCAACATCAAAGGCAAAGTGGTGATGGTGACCGGTGCTGGCGGTTCTATTGGTTCTGAACTTTGTCGCCAAATTCTCAAACAACAACCTAAAACATTAGTGTTGTTTGAAGTCTCTGAGTTTGGCTTGTACCAAATTGATCGTGAGCTTTCGCTCGTCAAAGAAACCAAAGGTTATGACGTGGAGATCGTTCCACTACTAGGCTCGGTACAGCGAACACATCGCTTGTTAACCTCAATGCAGTCTTTTGGTGTGCAGACGGTTTATCATGCCGCGGCTTATAAACACGTTCCTCTTGTCGAATACAACGTGGTAGAAGGTGTGCGTAATAATGTTTACGGAACTTACTATACCGCCAAAGCAGCGATTGAAGCGGGTGTTGAGTCTTTCGTGCTTATCTCGACAGACAAAGCGGTACGCCCAACTAACGTAATGGGCACCACCAAGCGTATGGCGGAATTAGGCCTACAAGCTTTGGCAGAACAAGAGAACCAAAAAGAGCACGGCACACGTTTTTGTATGGTTCGCTTTGGTAATGTACTTGGCTCGTCTGGCTCGGTTATTCCTCTGTTTAAAAGGCAGATTAAAGCCGGCGGCCCACTCACTGTTACCCACCGTGATATTACCCGTTTCTTTATGACTATCCCTGAAGCGGCGCAATTGGTTATTCAGGCGGGCGCTATGGGTAAAGGCGGCGATGTTTTCGTTCTTGATATGGGTGAATCGGTCAAAATCACAGACTTGGCAGCAAACTTGATTAACCTTTCAGGGCTGTCTGTTAAGAATGAAGAGAACCCTCATGGTGATATTGAGATCCAATTCTCTGGCCTGCGCCCTGGTGAGAAGTTGTATGAAGAGTTGTTGATTGGCGATAACGTATCCCCAACCGCTCATGAGCGAATCATGACGGCACAAGAAGTGTTCTTACCGATTAATGAATATGACACGCTACTTGAATCTTTGGATTTCGCTTGTCACAACCTACAACATGATGCGATTCGCCAGCTTCTTCTCGATGCACCAACCGGGTTTAAGCCGACAGATGGGGTGGGGGATTTGGTTTGGAATGCTGCTCAGTACAAAGAGAC
Source organism: Vibrio sp. TMPB1044 (assembly GCF_030442075.1). Taxonomy (NCBI): domain Bacteria; kingdom Pseudomonadati; phylum Pseudomonadota; class Gammaproteobacteria; order Vibrionales; family Vibrionaceae; genus Vibrio; species Vibrio sp. TMPB1044. Next base: position 173,942 of record NZ_JAUJED010000005.1, read on the forward strand.
GCTCATTCTAGAACCTAGAACCTAGAACCTAGAACCTAGAACCTAGAACCTAGAACCTAGAACCTAGACCGATATTGGGTTCGGTGATGTGAATTATGACCTTCCGTTAGCATGTTTTTTACACAATTCTTTCGAAGGTGTTCTGTTTATTGTCCATAATTACTGTGAGCTTTAATAGCGAAATGAGGCAGTAATCATGATAATAGATATTTCATCTAATCAAGAAATTGAAGAAAGTTTGGATCAAATATTGTGGGATGATTTTAGCTTTCAATATGTTACCAACAAAACCACAGTGATAGAGCAACCGGTGGTGCATGATCTAAAGTCACAGGACGATGATGAAGATCATGACACTGAAATTAATCTTCTAAACTGAAGAGCCGTGAGGTTATTGTTGTTCCAGCTTTCCTATGTAGATGTAGGGATATAAACTTTCATATCCCTACTTTACGCCCTCCTAAAATGACGCTTTTTTTCACATTCGATCATCCTACCTGCGCCCTTTCTTGATCTTCCGCTACAGTTTTGACTGTAAACTGTAGTAAAATTACGCTAATTTGTTTTTATACCGATTTATTTTGAATTGAACGAGGTCAGTCCTATGTCAGCTAAGAAGCCAATGGCTCTAGTGATCCTTGACGGTTACGGTTACCGTGAAGACAACCAAGACAACGCTATCGCGAACGCTAAAACACCAGTATTAGACGGTCTTATTGCTAACCAACCTAACACGCTAATCTCGGCTTCTGGCTTAGATGTAGGCCTACCTGATGGCCAAATGGGTAACTCTGAAGTGGGTCACACCAACATCGGTGCGGGTCGCGTGGTATACCAAGATCTTACTCGTATCACTAAGTCAATTTCAGACGGCGAGTTCGGCCAAACTGAAACGCTAGTTAACGCTATCGATAAAGCGGTGAAAGCTGAGAAAGCGGTTCACATCATGGGTCTTATGTCTCCAGGTGGCGTTCACTCTCATGAAGATCACATCTACGCAGCGGTTGAAATGGCAGCTGAGCGTGGCGCAGAGAAAATCTACCTACACGCATTCCTAGACGGCCGTGATACGCCGCCACGTAGCGCAGAAAACACACTAGCTCGTTTCCAAGCGCTATTCGCTAAGCTAGGCAAAGGCCGTGTGGCTTCTCTTATTGGTCGTTACTACGCAATGGACCGTGATAACAACTGGGATCGCGTTCAAGAATCTTACGACCTTCTTACTCAAGCAAAAGCAGAATTCACATTCGATACAGCTGTTGCTGGCCTAGAAGCGGCTTACGCTCGTGACGAAAACGATGAGTTCGTTAAAGCGACTGAAATCAAAGCGGAAGGTGAAGAGTCTGCTGCTATCGTAGATGGCGATGCGGTTATCTTCATGAACTACCGTGCTGACCGTGCTCGTGAAATCACACGTGCATTCGTTCCTGATTTCGACGGCTTTGCTCGTAACGTATTCCCAGCGATCGATTTCGTGATGCTGACTCAATACGCAGCAGACATCCCACTTCTATGTGCATTCCCACCGGCTTCTCTAGAGAACACTTACGGTGAATGGCTATCGAAAGAAGGCAAAACGCAGCTACGTATCTCTGAAACAGAGAAATACGCGCACGTGACGTTTTTCTTCAACGGCGGTAAAGAAGACGAGTTTGAAGGCGAAGAGCGTCAGCTTGTTGCTTCTCCAAAAGTCGCGACTTACGACCTACAGCCAGAAATGAGTGCACCAGAGCTAACTGAAAAGCTTGTTGCAGCAATCAAAGGCGGCAAATACGACGCTATCGTTTGTAACTTCCCTAACTGTGACATGGTTGGCCACACTGGCGTTTACGATGCAGCGGTTAAAGCGGTAGAGTCGCTAGACGAATGTCTTGGTAAAGTGGTTGAAGCAATCAAAGAAGCCGATGGCCAACTGCTTATCACCGCTGACCACGGTAACGCGGAAATGATGGTAAACCCAGAAACGGGCGGCATCCACACGGCGCATACTAACCTACCAGTTCCACTTATCTACGTTGGCAACAAAGACGTTGAGTTCAAAGAAGGCGGTAAGCTGTCTGACCTTGCACCAACGATGCTTTCTCTGTCTGGTATCGCAATTCCGGCTGAGATGTCAGGTGACGTGATCGTTAAATAGCTTTTAACTTTCATCGAATACTAGAACGGCTGCACGCGAGTGTGGCCGTTTTTTTGTATCTGGAATTTGAGTATAGATACGGGATGCGAGTAAACGAGATGCGAAGAGCTTAAGAGCTTACTCGCATCTCTCATCTGCTTTCCTCCTCACACGAAGCGCAAAGCAATATCCTGAAATTCCACCCATGATGTTCCCTAAGGCTAAGCCAATAAACAACCCTTCGACACCATTGATTTGGCTGCCTATCCACGCAAAGGGCAAAGTAAAGACAAACAGGCGCATGAAGCTCCATTGAAAGGCTTTGAGTGGTTGATGCATCGCATTCATCGCGCTGATCAGCATCATCACAATGCCTTGAAATCCGTAGCTAAACGGGACGACTAACAAGTAATGCCACAAAATGCCTCGCACGGATTCTTCTTGAGAGAACAGGGCGGCCAAAGGAATGCTTAGTGGCACCATCATTAAGAAAATCAAACCTTGGAACATCACAGCAAAGCGCATACTGAGAAACAGTGCCTTAAAGCTGCGTTGTGGGTTGTTTGCGCCAAAGTTCTGCGCCATGAAAGGCGTAAGGGCAGAGGTCAGAGACATCAACACAATGATAAGAATCGATTCAATACGCTGGGCAGCTCCGTAAGCCGCCACGGCTTCGGTTCCTTGTTTGGCTAACATCATCATGATAATGGCGCCAGCAAGTGGATTGAGGGCATTGGAAAGGGCTGCGGGTGTGCCAATGGTTAAGATCTGTTTCCAGTCATCGATGAGGTTTTTTAGCTTAGGCGGAGCAAGTAGCTTTTCTCGTATGGTTAATACATACAGTGAGCCACACAATGCACCAAACCAACTGAAGCCACTAGCAATCGCGGCTCCCTGAATCCCTAATTCAGGGAAGGGGCCGTAACCAAAGATTAATAGGGGATCGAGAATGCCGTTAATCAGGCCGGCCAACATCATAATCTTGGCGGGTGTTTTAGTATCACCACTGGCTCGTATTGCACTATTACCTGCCATTGGAATAACAAGCAGTGGAATGGCTAAATACCAGACTGTCATGTATTCAGATATTAGTGGCAGTAACTCAGGTTCAGCACCTAACAGAGTAAACATAGGCTCTAGCGTTATAAGCCCCAGTGTTGATGCAAAACCAACAAGCAGCACAGCAAGCAGTAAACCGTGGCAAGTAAAACGAGCGGCATTTTGCGCGCAACCTTGGCCCAGCAATCTTCCAATACACGTCGATAAGCCAATGCCTATGCCCATGGTAATGCAGTTGATGGCGAAGGTGACAGGGAAAGTAAAACTCACCGCTGCAAGGGCTTGTGTGCCCAGTAATGAGATAAAGAAGGTATCGACGAGGTTAAACATCAAGATCGCCACCATACCGAATATGGTCGGTATGGTCATGGTACGCAATGTACTCTCAATAGGAGCGGTTAATAGCCCGTGCTTATCTTGCATGCAAAACGCCGATAGAATCTAAAAGCGTAGGATAAACAGATGCGGGCGGGAAGGGAAGAAAAGCAGATGCGGGATGTGAAAGAGCAGATGCGAGTAAACGAGTATCGAAGAGCTAAAAGCGGACAAAAGAAAAGCAGCCTTCTTTTGCTTAATCGCCTGACCGTTACACAGGATTATTCGCAGGGACGTTTTTGCTTTTCGTATCTCGCATCCCGTTTACTCGCATCTGCTCTTACTTGCTCTTATCTGCTCTTTCGATCACAATTTTTCCCTTTAACCCCTTGGGATCTTTCACTTCGCCCCAACATACTCTTTAACCCCATGCCAATCGTGGCAACTATCAAATTAAATGGAAATTATCAGGAGATCTGACCGATGAATATCCGTCCTCTACACGACCGAGTTATCGTTGAGCGCCAAGAAGTTGAATCTAAATCTGCTGGTGGCATCGTTCTAACTGGTTCTGCCGCTGAAAAATCAACTCGCGGTGTAATTCTAGCTGTTGGCAAAGGCCGCATTCTAGAAAACGGTTCAGTACAACCATTGGACGTTAAAGTTGGCGACACTGTTATCTTCGCTGAAGGCTACGGCACTAAGTCTGAAAAAATCGACGGAAAAGAAGTTCTGATCATGTCTGAAAACGACATCATGGCGATCGTTGAGTAATCCGACCCATAAACCTGAACTGACTGAATAAAGAATTTAAAGGAAATAAAGATGGCTGCTAAAGACGTTAAATTTGGTAACGACGCACGTATTAAAATGCTAGAAGGTGTAAACGTTCTGGCTGACGCGGTAAAAGTAACGTTAGGTCCTAAAGGCCGTAACGTTGTTCTAGATAAATCATTTGGCGCACCAACGATCACTAAAGATGGTGTTTCTGTTGCACGTGAAATCGAACTTGAAGACAAGTTCCAAAACATGGGCGCACAAATGGTTAAAGAAGTGGCCTCGCAAGCGAATGACGCTGCGGGCGACGGTACAACGACAGCAACAGTTCTTGCTCAAGCAATCATCACTGAAGGCTTAAAAGCCGTTGCTGCTGGTATGAACCCAATGGATCTTAAGCGTGGTATCGACAAAGCGGTTATCGCAGCAGTTGAAGAGCTAAAAGGCCTTTCTGTTCCATGTGCAGATACTAAAGCTATCGCGCAAGTAGGTACTATCTCTGCAAACTCTGACGCGACAGTCGGTAACATCATTGCTGAAGCGATGGAAAAAGTAGGCCGTGATGGCGTTATCACAGTTGAAGAAGGTCAGGCTCTACAAGACGAGCTAGACGTAGTAGAAGGTATGCAGTTTGACCGCGGTTACCTATCTCCTTACTTCATCAACAACCAAGAAGCCGGTTCTGTTGATCTAGAAAGCCCATTCATCCTTCTTATCGACAAGAAAGTATCAAACATCCGTGAACTTCTTCCGACTCTAGAAGCGGTTGCTAAAGCATCTCGTCCACTTCTAATCATCGCTGAAGATGTAGAAGGCGAAGCGCTAGCGACTCTAGTTGTGAACAACATGCGCGGCATCGTGAAAGTGGCGGCTGTTAAAGCCCCTGGTTTCGGTGACCGTCGTAAAGCAATGCTTCAAGATATCGCTATCCTAACGGGCGGTACGGTTATCTCTGAAGAGATCGGTCTAGACCTTGAGAAAGTAACGCTAGAAGATCTAGGTCAAGCTAAGCGCATTACTATTACTAAAGAAAACTCAACCATCATCGATGGTGCGGGTGAAGAAATGATGATCCAAGGTCGTGTTTCTCAAATCCGTCAACAAATCGAAGATGCTACTTCAGACTACGACAAAGAGAAACTTCAAGAGCGCGTAGCGAAACTAGCTGGCGGTGTTGCAGTAATCAAAGTTGGCGCAGCGACTGAAGTTGAGATGAAAGAGAAGAAAGACCGTGTTGAAGATGCACTTCACGCAACTCGCGCTGCAGTTGAAGAAGGTGTGGTTGCTGGTGGTGGTGTTGCACTTATCCGCGCTGCATCTAAAGTTGCTGGCCTTGAAGGCGACAACGAAGAGCAAAACGTAGGTATCCGTGTTGCACTACGTGCAATGGAAGCGCCAATCCGTCAAATCACTAAGAACGCAGGTGATGAAGAATCAGTGGTTGCTAACAACGTTCGTGCTGGCGAAGGTAACTACGGTTACAACGCGGCTACTGGCGAATACGGCGACATGATTGCAATGGGTATCCTAGATCCAACTAAGGTAACTCGCAGCGCACTTCAGTTCGCAGCATCAGTTGCTGGTCTTATGATCACAACAGAAGCGATGATCACAGACAAACCTCAAGATTCTGGCCCAGCAATGCCTGATATGGGTGGCATGGGCGGTATGGGTGGCATGGGCGGTATGATGTAATCATCCCCCTTTCTCGTAACAGAGAAAGCCATACATAGGCTTTGAAAGATATAAGCTTTAAAGCGGAGACTTCGGTCTCCGTTTTTTTTAGCTCTTCGAAACTCGTTTACCCGCATCTCGTATCTCTCATTTTTTCTTCCCTTATCCGCTCTTTGCCTTTCGCATCTCGTTCACTCGAATCCCGCATCTGCTCTTAACCATTGCTCTTTATGATTTAGCGGCTTATATTCAACAGTACAGTTATGACATTGATCTAACATGGATAGCTGTTGAATAAAGGATAATAAATGCTTGATTGAAAATGGATTAATCAAGTCAACAATAAGTCAGTGGAGACTCCCCCAATGAAAAAACTACTTTCAGTATTAGCTGTGTCGGCAGCGGTAATGGCACCAGCGGCATTTGCTTCATCGCCAGTTATGTTTTCAACGATCAACGGCTTCAACGCACCGGATTCAGATGCGGTTGGCGGTGTACGTTTAGCTCTGCTTCACGGACAAGTAAACGACCTTAAAGGTGTCGATCTTGCGGTTGTTGGTATGTCTGAGACGCAAACAACAACAGGTGTGAACTTGGGTATCTTCGGTGCATCAAAAGTGAACCAAGAAATGACCGGCGCATCTCTAGGTTTCTTCAACTGGAACACGGGTAAAACAACCGGTGTTAACCTTGGTGCAGTGAACATTACCAATGATGTAAAAGGCGCGAACGTGAGTTTCGTCAACTACTCAGAAGGTAACACTATGGTTGATGTGGGTGCAGCGAACCTTTCAGAAGTGTCTACGGTTCAGGTTGGTATTTTCAACAAAACCAACAAAATCGAAGGCGTGCAGATTGGCCTGATCAACTGTGCTGATAACGGTTTCTTCCCGTGCTTCCCGATTGTAAACTTTGCTAAATAACGCTGCTGTTTAGCCTTTAGTTCTACTATTGGCGACTTTTAGTTAGCGCATTAGCTTTTAGTTACGAATTAGCTTTTAAGGCTAAGTTTCTCAACGCCTAAACCCTTGTTTAGGCGTTATTACATTCAATGCCACTTCCTCGATAAACTTCTTCAAATTACCCAATAAGCATGTTGTTTTATATTTGTTGTTGCGATGTTTTGATTTATAAGTACAATGTTCGATAAACCCCCGATGATGATTTATATGCTTTGATTAACCACCATACCGTCGATTTTAAAAAGGCTTTCTTAGGCCTGACCGCCAGTTTTTTAGTAGTTTTGAGCTTGTTGCTCGTTGATTCAGCGGAAGAATCAGATAAACAGTATGGAATGGAAAACCAAGGCGTGACACGCTCTTTAGTGGAGCTCACACAGATCATAAATGCGCTTGAGTACAACATCACGGCTCTTTATCCACTGCATGGGGATACCTACGTATTCTCGCATGACAAAAAGATCGAAGGTGAGACGTGCTACTTTACCAGTGAGGAGCAACATGCCCCTCGTTTTGATTTTATGTTCTCTGGCCCTCGCGAGATGTGCAACCCGAAATCGGACCTTTATGCCGAAGCGGGTAAGCGCTTGTTCATCGCACCGACCATGGCTTATTTTGCCAATACCATTGATACCATCTCTGCGATTTACTTCATTTCAAAAGAGAAGTTCATCATATCTTCGCCTTCTGACTTTGCCAGTTACATCAAGGGCGACACCTTTGATTCGGTTGTGAATAGCAGGCCTTATTGGGTGAACACGATTCGTTTTGGCTTAGCTCAAGGTCAAGACCAGGTGGTGTATACCGGCCAGTACGATGACTACCTGACAGGTCAGAAAGTGGTGACCTTAACCAAAGGGATCTACGTTAATGGCGAATTCAAAGGGGTGTTGGGTGTGGATGGGTATGTCTCTAATCTCGTATCGAACCCTACCCATGGCTATCAAGTGACGAGTACGCGAGGCGCAAACAAATACGGTTTTATGGATTTTACCTATTCCAAGCCTCTGTATGTTGGTGACATTAACACTCAGTTGTATCTGAGTATTGAAGAAGATAAGAGCGAGCACTTTCTGCATGTATTGGAGATGGAGAAGATTCAACTTTCGATACTCTTGATTTTGTATCTGCTCTCAGTTTTATGGTTATGGCGCTTCTATACAAGACAAGAACACCAGCGTTTAAATGACCTAGCAATGCGCGACCCATTAACTGGCTTGCTGAATCGACGTGGTTTTGAAGCTCGATTACTGGCTCAGGATGAAGAGCCTATTATTGGTGTTGGCGTGTTTGATATCGATGATTTCAAAGTCGTTAATGATCAATATGGCCATAAAGTGGGGGACGAGGTGATTTGCCATGTTGCTCAGTTGATGCTGAACAGCGTTAGACAGCAAGATATCGTGGCTCGATTTGGTGGTGAAGAGTTTGTTGTTGCGATTACGGGGGAATCATCAGAGTTGCTTTCGTCGATCTTTGAGCGAATTCAAAACGACATTAGCCTACAGAGTTATCGATGCCCTACGGGTGACAAGATTAGTGTCTCAGTATCTGGTGGCGCGACGCTCTACTCCCTGTATAAGTTCGACAGTGTTGGGCACTTATGGAAAAACCAGAGTATTCGTTCGTCTGATGAGCAGCTCTATAAGGCAAAGGCAGCGGGTAAGAATCAGGTGTGTATTCAGGTGTATTAAGCGCTTTCGTACAAACTCAAAGCCTAGTCGTTTGACTAGGCTTCTTTTTTTGTCTCTAAGGAATTGTGTCTAAGCAATTGTCTCTAAGCAATTGTCTCTAAGAAATTGCACCTAAGATTAGGATTACTTTTTCACGCGACCTTTTCGCATCCACTTCTGATGAACACCACGACGCAGGCTTTGGAAGCTGTTTTCCACCTTATCGACACCAAGCAGAATTACTAGCGCCATTAGCGTGATAATGACCGATTGGGAAAGGTGACCAAGTGCGATCATCATACCTAATGCAGCGAGTACCCAGATAATCGCGGCTGAAGTGACACCATGAATCTTTCCATCCAGTGTCATCATTACTCCAGCGCCAAGGAAACCAACCCCAGTAATGATCTGACCAAGCACACGAGCTTGATCGAGCGTGTTAGGGGAAAGGCTAATCGCCATGGTGAGGAAGAAATAGGTACCGCTGATGATCAGAATCGATGTCCTGATTCCGACCGGTTTGCCGCGTGTTTGCCTTTCGATGCCGATTAACGAACCACACAGCATGCATACTGCAAGGCCTGCCCAGCTAAAGGGGGCAAGGTTGAGAGTTTGTTCTATAAATTGTGTCATATCACCCCTCCTAAAAATTTAGAATAGAGCTGAGTATGCTAATAATAGACCGGACGATCGAACAAAAACTTTTTGTCTTAACGATTGATAAAGATGACGTAAAGTCTAACAGCCGTCTGTTGTTAAGGTGAAGACAGGTGTCGTGGTCTCAGTCGCTTCTTGATATTCAAGGTAACAGTTATCAGCCTGCTTTTTTCGGCTCGAAGGTGCATAAAGAATAATGCCATCGTGCGCGTTTGTGTTGGTAAAGAACCAGTCAGCTCTACCGGTTTCCCAAACCGCATCTAAGAAAGTGGCTTCGATAAGGTGTGCCCAGGCTTGATCATTCATCGCCGCAGGATAACCGTAAGCCACCAATATATCGTCGCCCTCAACATTTACTGACGCACTCGCTGCTTTATCTAAGCCTAATGCTGATGTCTTACCATAAAGCATAGCACTTGCACCCTCCATTCCGCCTTTAAGGCCGTTTAATGTCGAGATACGAGCATCGGTTTGCAGGTTGAGGAACTTCGAAGCGGCCGTTACAGACACAATACCCAGAATCACGATCACCACGACCAACTCGATGATGGTGAAACCTTTTGAGTTGAACTTTAGCGCTTGACGGGATGTGGTTGCTGGTGGAGCAACTGAAGTATTGTGTTTCATTGATACAACTTCTCTATTCAATGTGGAGGTCGAGTGGCGTCTTGCTGCTGCGTCCACCAATCTCACGAGTTAACTTAGGCACCAAGTAGCCAGAAACCTCAGAGATTAGCCCTTTAAAATGATGCTTCGCTTCTTCATCAGAAATATAGAAATGAGCAGCGCCCTGAACTTTATCAAGTACATGCATATAGTAAGGTAAAACGCCAGCATCGAATAGTTTTTCGCTTAATTCTTTCAAGGAGTTAGCGCTGTTGTTCACCCCTTTAAGCATCACGCCTTGGTTAAGCAGAGTCACACCACTTTGCTTCAGCTTATGAAAGGCTTTTTTGAGCTCTAAGTTAATTTCGTTGGCATGATTAATATGGCTCACCATGACCACATTGAGGTGAGTTTGCGCTAACAATTGGCACAGTTCATCCGTCACTCGAGCGGGGATCACAACCGGTAATCGGCTATGAATTCGAACGGTTTTGACATGTGGGATTTGTTCGATAGCACTGATAAGCCATTCTAGTTCGCTATCTTTTGCCATCAGTGGATCGCCACCCGATAAGATAACCTCGTTGATCTCTGAGTGAGCAGCCACATAGTCGAGGCTGGTTTGCCACACCGACTTTGAGCCCTTGTTATCTTGATAAGGAAAATGACGACGGAAGCAGTAGCGGCAGTTAATTGCACAGCCACCTTTCACAATCATCAATGCGCGATTTTTGTATTTGTGCAGCAGCCCTGGAATCGCGTTGTCTTGCTCTTCCAATGGATCGGCAGAATAGCCCTGATGAACCTCGAACTCTTCGCTTAGCGGCAAAACCTGTCGCAGCAAAGGGTCGTGTGGGTTGCCTTTTTCCATTCGTTCGACAAAGCTAAGGGGTACCCGAAGTGCAAATAACTCACGAGCAGCGAAGCCTGCTTGCCACGGTGTTGGGTCTATTTCCAATGCCTCAAGCAGTTTTGTCGGGTCAGAGATCGCATTCGATAGTTGTTTGAGCCAGTTTTGCTCAACAGATTCGACTTTTCGGGTTATGATATGCGGCATTGAAATTAACTCAAAGATGTGGAAGAGAAAATCATGGCGTCAGTAAGCACCAATGAATTCAAAGGCGGTTTAAAATTCATGTTAGATAACGAGCCTTGCTCAATTATCGACAATGAATACGTTAAGCCAGGTAAAGGCCAAGCGTTTAACCGTGTAAAACTTCGTAAACTGCTGTCAGGCAAAGTGTTAGAGAAAACATTCAAATCAGGCGAAAGCTTTGAGCTTGCAGATGTTGTTGACGTTGAACTAGGCTACCTATACAACGATGGCGAATTCTACCACTTCATGAACAACGAAACATTTGAGCAAATCGCAGCAGACGTAAAAGCAGTTGCTGACTCTGCAAAATGGTTAGTTGAAAATGACGTTTGTACTCTAACGTTGTGGAATGATAACCCTATCACAGTAACTCCACCAAACTTTGTTGAGATCGAAGTAACTGAAACCGATCCTGGCCTTAAAGGCGACACACAAGGTACTGGCGGTAAGCCTGCAACTCTAGCAACAGGCGCGGTAGTTCGCGTACCTCTATTCATCGCAATCGGTGAAGTTGTGAAAGTTGATACTCGTACTGGCGAATACGTTGGTCGTGTGAAGTAATTTGATTGTGCCCATCCTATTTTGGGATGGTTCAGTGAAATAGAAAAGGTCGCTCATGAGCGACCTTTTTTTGTATCCCAAGATCAGATGCGCGTAAACGAGATGCGGGATACGAAGAGCTTGAAGAGCAGATGCGAGTAAACGGGATTCGAGATACGAAGAGCTGGAAAGGCAGATACGAGTAAGCGGGATGCGAAGAGCTGGAAGGGCAGATGCGAGTAAACGGGATGCGGGGTACGAAGAGCTGGAAGGGCAGGTTCGAGTAAACGAGATGCGGGATACGAAGAGCGGTAAGGGCAGATTAGAGTAAGCGAGATACGGGATACGAAAAGCAGGAAAAGCAGGAGCGAGCTAGATGTGTGATATTCGACAAGCAACAAAAAAGCAGAACAAGATAACCCTGCTCTGCTTTTAGTCTTTTCGCTCTTAAGCACTTCGATACTCGTTTACCCGAATCTGCTCTTAAGCTCTTCGATACTCGATTACTCGATTACTCGAATCCCGAATCTGCTTTTAAGCTCTTCGCATCTCGATTACTCGAATCCCGCATCTGCTCTTAACTGTTAGATCATAAAGATGAAAATAACAGACAATGCGCTGATTAGGCCTGCAACGAAGTAGCAGCCCACTTTACCCGCAACGCCGACGTGGAACTTAAGGTCGTGCATGCCATGGTGAAGACGGTGCATTGCGTGCCACATTGGCAGTGCTAGCGTACCGATGATGAACAGTGCACCGATAATGCTGGTGGCAAATTCAGACACACGTTCGTAGCTCATTGCGTCCGCATCGATGATGCCCATTGGCACTAAGATACCGAGTACTAAGATCGTGATTGGTGTGATCATCGCGAACCAAGTACCGCCAGCGCCAAATAGGCCCCACCAGATTGGCTCATCAGAGCGTTGTGGGTTGTGGTTAACAGGTTTTACTTTGTAATTTGTGTTCATAACGAAAGCTCCTTACACCACAACAAGAACGATTAAAGAAATAAAAGCCACCGCTGCCCACTGGGTCAGTACGATGATTCTTTTATCAACCAATTTGCCTTTAAGGCGGATTGGCATTACTTGAGGCATCATGCTGAAGAAGGTCTGAGCGTGCAGTAAGCTGCCAAGCAGTGCCACGATGTTGATACCAACAATGATAGGGTTAGCCATAAAGCTCAACCAACCTTCCCACGCTTCAGGACCTTTCACTAGCGCACCCAAACCAAAGGTTAGGAACACAGTGAACAGAATCAAAGGCAGTACAGTTGCTTCACGTAGCATGTAGAAGCGGTAGAACGGATGGTTGCTCCACCATGTTCTCTTCATCTCACGAACATAAGGCTTACGATTGCTCATATTATGCCTCCTCTGCTGTTTTTACTTGCGATCCATCAGGCTTGAACATCGAAATAACGAAGTCCATTGAAGACTCAACTTTGCCTTGGTTTACTGCCGCTGCTGGGTCTACTTTCTTCGGACATACGTCAGAACAGTAACCTACAAACGTACAGCCCCAAGCGCCGTTGTCGCCATTGATAAGCTTCATGCGTTCAGCTTTACCATTGTCACGGCTATCTAGGTTGTAGCGGTGAGCAAGAGCAAGTGCCGCAGGGCCGATGAACTCAGGGTTTAGACCAAACTGAGGACACGCTGCGTAACACAAACCACAGTTGATGCAGCCAGCGAACTGTTTGTACTTCGCCATTTGCTCTGGAGTTTGGATGTTAGTGCCGTCTTCTGGCTTACGGTCGTTACCAATGATGTAAGGCTTGATTGCTTCAAGGCGCTCGATGAACGGCGTCATGTCGACAATCAAATCTTTTTCGATTGGGAAGTTAGCCAAAGGCTCAATCTTGAAGCCATTCGGGTAGTCACGTAAGAAGCTTTTACATGCCAGTTTTGGCACGCCATCAACCATGATGCCGCAAGAACCACAAATCGCCATACGACAAGACCAACGGTAAGACAGGTCTTTATCTAGGTTGTCTTTGATGTAACCGATCGCATCAAGTACTGACATGGTTTCATCAAATGGCACTTCAAAGGTTTGAAAGTGAGGTTCTGCATCGTGCTCAGGGTCATAACGCAGGATTTCAATTTTTTGGATTCGATTCGCTGACATTATGCTTGCTCCTCTTCGCTCTTCTTAGCATTCTCTTCTGCTGCTTTTTCAGCGGCAGCGGCTTTCTCTGCAGCTTCACCGTACAGACGAGCTTTAGGTTGAGATTTGGTGATCTTAACGCCGCTGTAGTCGATGGTTGGTGCTGCATCTTCGTTGTAGAAAGATAGAGAGTGTTTCAGGAAGTTCACGTCATCACGTTCTGTGCAGTTGTCGTCTAGACGTTGGTGTGCACCGCGAGACTCTTTACGAAGGATCGCTGAGTGAACCATCGCTTCTGCAACTTCAAGGCCGTAACCCACTTCGATAGCGTAAAGTAGGTCAGTGTTGAACACTTTGCCTTTGTCTTTAATGCTGATCTTCTTGTAGCGAGCTTTCAGTTCAGTGATTTTGTCGATGGTCTTTTGCATCAAGTCTTCTTGACGGTAGATACCACAACCCGCTTCCATGGTGTGACCCATTTCAGTGCGGATGTCAGCCCAGTTCTCATCACCTTCTTGGTTTAGTAGACCTGCGATGCGATCTTCAACCGCTTTAACTTGCTTAGCGATAGATTCTTCATTCCAGCCTTTGAATTCAGCTGCACGTTTCACTGCTTGTTCACCGGCTACGCGACCAAATACTACAAACTCAGCCAGCGAGTTAGAACCTAGGCGGTTTGCACCGTGTAGGCCAACTGAAGCACATTCACCAACGGCGAATAGGCCTTTAATGCGAGTTTCACAGGTACCGTTAGTTTCAATACCACCCATGGTGTAGTGAACGGTCGGACGAATTGGGATTGGCTCTTTTGCTGGGTCTACGTTTACGTACGCTTTTGCCAGTTCACAGATGAACGGTAGACGCTCTTGCAGGTACTCTTCACCCAGGTGGCGAAGGTCAAGGTGTACGACATCACCAAGTGGGTGCTTGATGGTGTTGCCTTTCTGCTGCTCGTGCCAGAATGCTTGAGAAACTTTGTCACGAGGACCCAGTTCCATGTATTTGTTCTTCGGCTCGCCCACTGGAGTTTCAGGGCCCATGCCGTAATCTTGTAGGTAACGGTAGCCGTTCTTGTTGACGATGATACCGCCTTCACCACGACAACCTTCGGTCATCAAGATGCCAGTGCCCGGTAGGCCTGTTGGGTGGTATTGAACGAACTCCATATCACGCAGTGGTACACCGTGGCGATAAGCCATTGCCATACCGTCGCCCGTTACGATGCCGCCGTTGGTATTACAGTGGTAAACACGACCTGCGCCACCGGTTGCTAATACAACAGATTTTGCTTTAATCGTAACAAGCTCACCTTCAGACATATGAATCGCGATTAGGCCTTGTACTTCGCCATCTTCAACGATCAAATCCACCACAAAGTACTCATCAAATCGTTTGATTGTGTCGTACTTCATCGAAGTCTGGAACAGAGTATGAAGCATGTGGAAGCCGGTTTTATCCGCTGCGAACCACGTTCTCTCTACCTTCATACCGCCGAATCGGCGTACGTTTACTTCACCGTTTTCTTTACGACTCCATGGGCAGCCCCATTGTTCCATTTGGATCATTTCGCGAGTCGAGTTTTCAACAAAGTATTCAACAACATCCTGTTCACATAGCCAGTCGCCACCGCCAACAGTATCGTTGAAGTGGTTATCTAGGCTATCTTCGTCTTTAATTACCGCTGCTGAACCGCCTTCTGCTGCTACCGTGTGCGAACGCATTGGGTAAACTTTAGAAATCAGTGCTACTTCCAATTCAGGATTAGCCTCAGCTGCTGCAATTGCTGTACGAAGACCAGCGCCGCCTGCGCCGATGACTGCGATATCTGTGGTAATTGTCTTCACAGTTATTCTCCAGTGTGATGCGGAGTATTCCGCTTGTTATTATAAAAAGCTTATTGGTGGCACTTACTAACTAATAGCACTTACTAATTGGCAGTACTTACTAATTAATAGCACTTAAACGGCATCAACCGTTCATCACCCCTAAGCCTTAAGTGGTAGGTTCAGTGTAAGAGAGGAAGGTATTCGAAAAGTTGATGCATTTGGGTTTTTAGGTCGGTAGTGCATATGGAGGCATAGAATTTATAGGTTATGTGACTGCAATCACGGCAATGAATTGTTGATAACGATTAGCCCACAGGGCTTGTGTTAACGGCTTGTTGAGTATGATTTTTGTTATCAATGTGGATGTGAAAGCTGTATTGATAATTGTATTGTAGAACGTAATTTTCTGGCTTCATTAAAGCAACATTTTGCTTTCATCTATAGAAAGATAGAAGCTTACAAAAGAGGCGAAAGGTGGTAATTTCCGTCGCCTAGAATTCAGTAATATGGAACTTAATAATGCACTCAACATGGCAACCAGCCGCAACCATTAAGCAGTTAAAGCAACGTGCTGATATCCTTAATCAAATCCGTCAGTTCTTTGCTGAACGAAACGTGATGGAAGTGGATACGCCTGCGATGAGCCACGCCACGGTAACGGACGTGCATTTGCATACTTTCAAAACTGAATTCGTAGGGCCGGGTTATGCGCACGGTCAGCCCCTGTTCTTTATGACTAGCCCTGAGTTTCATATGAAACGTCTATTAGCGGCGGGCAGTGGCTGTATTTATCAAATTTGTAAGTCTTTCCGGAATGAAGAAAATGGCCGTTATCACAACCCTGAGTTCACCATGTTGGAGTGGTATCGCGTCGGTTTTGATCACCATGACTTAATGGATGAAATGGATTTGCTGTTACAGCAGGTACTTAAATCGAGCTCAGCAGAGCGAATGACTTATCAACAAGCCTTTATCGACGTGTTAGGTGTATGTCCGCTTGAAGATTCGATGGATACGCTAAAACAAGCCGCAGAAAAACTTGGGCTCAGCGACATAGCTGACCCTGAACAAGATCGCGATACCTTGCTGCAGTTGCTGTTTAGCATCGGGGTTGAAGCAAAGATTGGCCAACAGGTGCCAGCCTTTGTTTATGACTTCCCAGCCTCACAAGCGGCATTAGCTAAGATTAACCCCGAGGATTCACGAGTGGCGGATCGCTTTGAGGTGTATTTCAAAGGCATCGAATTAGCTAACGGTTTCCATGAGTTGGATAAACCACAAGAGCAACTCAAGCGTTTTGAAGACGACAATGCCAAACGTATTGAGATGGGCTTATCACCTCAACCGATTGACCATCACTTGATTGAGGCATTAAAAGCGGGTTTACCAGATTGTGCGGGTGTTGCTTTAGGTATCGATAGGCTGATTATGCTGGCTTTGGGTTACGACCACATCGATGATGTGACCGCTTTCCCGTTCCCACGTTCTTAGCTTTTTGCTTTTTTTACTGAGAGCTAATAGCTCTCAGTTTCCATCAGCTGACCAGAATACCAGTGCTCTATCTGACCAAAATACCAGTACCCACTACGGCAACAATGGCACCGATCCAAGCGTAGGCATTTGGTCTCTGTTTGGTGTACAGCCAAAGTATTGGTAACAACATGATAGGTGTGGTTGAAGATAACAGAGCGACCATGCCGACATTGCCTTCCTGTAGTGCATACAAGATCAGCGTCATTCCCACCGCCATCGCTAAAAAGCCGTTAACTGCGGTAATCGCAAATATCTGACCATTCATCGGGTTGATTGCGCGTGATAGCTTGGCACCCGTTAAACGAAATGCGGAGTGGGCGACAAAGGCGGTGATCATCCGAATCGCAGAAGCGGCAACCGGGTCGATATTGGTTTGCATCACGGGTTTGGCGATGATGCCACCCAGTGCTTGGCAAATCGCAGCTGTAAGTCCCAGTGCAACACCAATCCACACGGTGCCTTTGATGGTTTCAAGTTGATTGTTAGCCTGTCCTCGACGACCAAAGAATATCGCTGTTAAAACGCCACTGAACACCAAAGCCGAGCCAATCAGCTCAACAGAAGTCATGCTTTCGCTAAATAGGAAGTAACCAAGAATGGCTGAGAACACGGCGTGACAAGAGAACAGCAAACCCGCTTGGCGCGGTCCCATTCGGTTTAAGCAGGCAAATAGGGCGGTATCACCAATGAAGATACCAATCAGGCCAGACAGCATCATCGGCGTGACTAGATTGGCTTCGACAGTTGACCAACCTCCGGTAAACCAAGCCATACTCGATAAGATGATTGCGGTACAACCCATTCGCCAGCGGCTATAGGCGAAAGAACCCAAGTGCTGAGCAGGCTTTACTGACATTAGGCTCGCAATGGCCCAAAGAAAGGCAGCGGCGAGAGCTAACCATTCGAATCCCATCTGAATAACATCCTTGTGTCTGGGATAAATTAGCTCATCAATATGCATCAAACCGAACTGAGAACAAAGTGATTCTTAGCAAAAGCACCACTTTGCTCCTCAGTTATCGATTTGTTCCAGTTATCCGTTTCGCTTGTCTGACTAGCGAAACTTTATACCTTAAAGCGCTCTACATCT
Source organism: Vibrio sp. TMPB1044 (assembly GCF_030442075.1). NCBI lineage: Bacteria > Pseudomonadati > Pseudomonadota > Gammaproteobacteria > Vibrionales > Vibrionaceae > Vibrio > Vibrio sp. TMPB1044. The sequence goes on from NZ_JAUJED010000005.1 coordinate 191,975, forward strand.
CGGCGCATCGACTCGGCAGCGCTGCTCATCTCATTTGAACTGTTGCGGCTGCTTTCCGCTTGTTGTGCAAGATCATCAGAGGCATCTTTAATCCCTTGTGTATTACGACTGATGTCTTCGCTCACGGCACGTTGTTCTTCGGCTGCACTCGCTATTTGCAGCGCCATATCGTTGATTTCGGTGATGGCTTGCGTGATTTTAGATAGGCTGCCATGAGCTTGCTCTGCGAAGCCAACACTGTTCTCTGCCAGTTGAGTGCTGGTGGTCATGCTTTCGACAGCATGTTCAGTATTCTTCTGTAACGTATCAATCATCACGCGGATTTCTTCCGTTGAGCCATGCGTTCTTTGGCTTAGCACTCGAACCTCGTCTGCGACAACAGCAAACCCGCGACCTTGCTCACCCGCTCGAGCGGCTTCAATTGCCGCATTTAAGGCCAACAGGTTGGTTTGTTCAGCAATACCTTGAATGGTGGATAGGATCTTGTTGATGCTTTGAGCATTACTCTCTAATTCACGAATCACATTGGCCGCGTCTTCAACTTGAGTCGCGAGGCCAGTAATCGCATCGCGGTTTTGTTGAATAACCTCCTGACCTTCATTACAAGCAGTGGCTGAAGCTTGAGAAGCAGATGCAGTGAGTTCAGCATGGCTAGCTACTTCAGCTGCGGTGGCGGACATCTCATGAATCGCGGTCGCTATTTGATTGATATCGTTTTGCTGATTTTCAACTCGAATGGAGGATTGGGTCGCCAGTTGGTTGGCCTTTTCGGCATGATTGTTGAGATCGTGGCTGTGTTCTATGACGCCTTTCAACATGCTTTGCATCTGGCTTAAGAACTGGTTTACAAGCTCGGCCAGTTTGCCTATCTCATCCATACGCGTGATATCAATACGTTGAGTGAGATCACCTCTACCTTGAGCAAGCTGAGTCAGTGCTTCTGATAAGGTTTGTAATGGAGAAAGCAGGCGGTTAATCACCATTGTGCTCGCAATCGAAATGACGATATACAAAATTAAAGAAGTCAGGGAGATGAATTGAATCGCGTCAGAGACCGCAGAGAATGCCATTTCTTTATCGATCACAATACCCAATGACCAATCGGTATTCGGAACGTTAGCGATGTAGACCATTTTATCGCCTTGACCAGGCCAAGTTAACGTCGTGATCATTTGGTTTTGGAGCAGTTGTGATACTTTGTCGACCGTTAGCTCTGGGTTTAAACTCGTCAGTGGTTTCTGACTTAGCTCTTCATCAGTGTAGGCAACGATGTTGTTGTTACCATCCACTAAAAACGCAAAGCCATCGTTATCCAGTTTTACATTGAGAACCGTATCAATAATGCTGGTGACGGTTAAGTCTGCTGCGAGGACACCTTGTCTTTCACCGTTGAATGCTTTCGCAAAGCTGATGACAATGCTGCCGTCAAAGTCTTGATAAGGTTCAGTAATGACGAGGTCTGATGTTGCGTTAGCATCTTTATACCAAGGGCGGGTGCGTGGGTCATAGCCTGCTGGCCAATCTTCACCTTTATCGCCATACGCGATAGTGCCATCGCTGAATCCCGCATAAACAGACAAGAATTGCCCAGCTTGTTTGGTGATTAGCAACTCGCGGTCAGAGTTACTACTGCTTGAAATGGTCGGCTCATTAGCAAGCATCATATCGCTGCGAGTAGAGAGCCAATCGGCAATATAATTGGTAGTGCCGACACTGACATTTTTCATTTCTTGGTTGATCGCGACTTCAGTCTCTTGAGTCAGCTGATTAACCGAGATCCATGCTTGAGCGCCACTCACGACGGCAATAATGACCGCAATGGCGATCTGAATTTTAAATTTAATAGTATGTCTCAAGGTCCATTCCTCTCTGATTAGACAATAACCTAACTACAACGACGTACTTGATGGTGAATTGACGTGTCTTTGATGCGTGTATATTGCCGCTGTCTTGATGTTGTTAAATGTGTTTAAAATCAAAAATTTAAAATAAATCATCGTTATTTTTAATAATCCGTGAAGTAGAATCACAATTATCTATCGATCAAAATCGAATAAACCCACCAGGTAGCGAAATCACGATTGCTATCTGGAGGGTTGTAGTGAGAATTTAACGTGCTAGATGATAATAAGCTAACGTGCTAGGTGATAATAAACAGCGCGAGGTAGACCATTGACAAGCCGACAATTCCTAAGATGATGCCCATCTTCGCCATGTCTTTGCTTTCGATAAGTCCGGTCGAGTAAGCCAGTGAGTTTGGTGGTGTCGATACTGGTAAAATCATACCAAGTGATGCTGAGAAGGCGACCACAACCAGCAAGCCCTGTAGACCACCAATCGCAACTAGGCTTTCCATCGATGCACCAATCGCAGCGGCTATTGGCATCAGTAAGTTGGCAGTCGCGGTGTTCGACATGAAGTTCGCCATTAACCAACACACGATAGATAACGTCAGTACCACAGCAGCAGGCGAGAGTGATTCATAGTCAATCGCGTGTGCGAGTGCAGCGGCTAAGCCTGTTTTATCCAAGCCAATCCCAATCGCAATACCACCCGCAACCAGCCACAATACATCCCAGTTAATCAGCTTGAGCTCTTCTTTGCCCATGATGCCAGTGAGAGTAAAGACAGCCAGTGGAATGATAGACACTACATAAGTGTTCATGCCATGCAGTTTGGTGGTCATCCACAATAAGATCGTCGCAGCGAAGGTGATGTAAACCACAATCGCTCGCCAGCTCTTTCTGAATTGTCCATCGAGTTTGAGCACCATGTTCTTCTGCTTGGAAGGAAAAATTTTCTGAAGAAGGAACCAAGCAATGGTGAGTTGGATGATCACAAAGGGCAAGCCCATCATCATCCAGCTGAGGAAGTCGATGGTGTTTTCACCCGTTAGGTATTGTAATGCGATGGCATTGGGAGGCGTGCCGATTGGTGTCGCGATACCACCGGTGTTGGCAGCAATGGGAATACACAACACGAGCGCTTTGATCCCCATGTCGCCTCTTGGTGCCGACGCCACGATAGGACCGAGTAGCGCCAGCATCATTACCGTAGTTGCGGTATTTGACATGAACATCGAGAACACGGCGGTGATCAGCATTAAACCCAGCATGATGAAGCGCGGCTCTGTGCCAAATGGCTTGAGTAGCACTCGAGCTAAGTTGTTATCGAGTTCGTACTTGGATGCGGATATCGCAAGAGCAAAACCACCCATGAATAGGATGATGATCGGTGACGAAAATGCACCGAATATGTCGGTATATTTGATTAACTCACCTAGATCGTGTCCTGCGGGTGGATTTCTAAACAGGTGTAAGCCTTTATCAGAAATCATTACCAGCTCAAGTGCAATGATCAAAATGGAAGTGGCGAATACCGGAACAGGTTCAAGTACCCACAGTAGAGCTGCCAACAAGAATATCGCCAACAAGCGATGTTGAATCAGAGTGAGATCATCGATTGGTATTGAATCTATCGGCATGAATAACACGCCTAAGGGAATCGCAAAACAAATCAACAGCTTGACCAGAACGCCAACATTGGGTTTAGGCATGTACAAAGACCCTATGAATAAAATATCTTCAAATAGAGTAAGTTATCTGGATTTTTGGTACTTGGAGACGGATTGTAAAATCGAAAAGTTGTTTAAGGTTTCGACAGTTGTTTTGTTTTTGGTCAATCTTTTATCTGAGCAATTAGAGGCAAGAGTGAGAAGCAACAGCTGGCTGGGCAGGGGTTGAGGATTGAAAGCTTGGGTTGTTAGGGCTTGAGTAGGAGACGAATTGGTAGAGTTAAGAAAAAGGCGCGTTCTTCTCTGATATAGAAATAGAAAAAGTAACGCGCCTTTAAAACTAAATGAGTTAACTCAAACCGTTAAGCTTGGTCAGTGTTCTCTGTTGAATCAACAGCTTCAGTCTCAACTTCTTTACCAGCAATATGCGCGAAAGGGGTACCAAGAACGGTTTTCTCACCATTTTGCATCGTGTCGTCAAATTTGATCGCACCTTTAGCGAACAGGTTGATAACGGTTGAACCAAGCTTAAAGCGGCCCATCTCTTCGCCTTTCTTCAAGATGATTGCGTTATTGCCTTGTGCTGGGTAATCCCATTTGTAAACCGAGTTACCGCGAGGTGGCGTGATGGTGCCAGCCCATACTTGCTCAATGCTGCCTACGATCGTTGCGCCAACCAACACCTGTGCCATTGGGCCAAATTCCGTATCGAAGATACAAACGACACGTTCATTACGTGCGAATAGGTTTGGAACGTTCTCTGCCGTTAACGGGTTAACTGAGAAAAGATCACCGGGAACGTAGATCATCTGGCGTAGTGTGCCGTCGCATGGCATATGCACGCGGTGGTAATCACTTGGAGACAGGTAAAGCGTTGCGAATTCGCCGTCTTTAAACTCATCCGCTAGCGCTGCATCACCACCCAATAGCTCGCGAGCTGAGTAGTCATGGCCTTTAGCTTGAATCAGTTGACCGTCAGTAATTGGGCCAAATTGGCTTACACGTGCATCGGCAGGGTGAACAATAACTGACTCACCTTCAGCGATAGGGCGCATGCCATCTTTCAATTCACGCACGAAGAATTCATTGAATGTTTTAAAGTGTTTTGGATCGCTATGCAGAGCTTCATCCATGTTCACTTTGTATTGCTTGATGAACCAGTTGATGATCGCTGTCGTTAAGCCGCCCGCTTTAGCAGACGCAAGTTTGCCGACTAGGCGAGTCAGTCCATGTTGTGGAATCCAGTACTGCAATCCAACTTTAATCTTATCCATTGTATTAATTTTCCAATGCTAATTGTTTTTCAATTAAATCTGTTGATGACGGTTTAGGGCGCGAGATGTTACTTAAATTCGCGCCAATTGTCAGTAAATGCACACATTTGTTCACAAAAACGCGATTAGAGATCGGCTTTTTTGTTGCGTGAATACTGACGGTTATCTTTGTTACTCGCCATGCTTTCAATGATGCGGTGGTAGTTGTCGAAACGTAATCGACTGATCTTGCCGTTTTCTACTGCTTCGCGCAGGATACAACCAGGGTCATCGTTGTGTTTACAGTCGCGGAATTTACAACCGCCAAGGTAAGGCTTGAACTCGATGAAGGCTTCAGTGATTTCATCGGCTTCTAAGTGCCATAGGCCGAATTCACGAACTCCTGGTGAATCAATCAGATCACCACCAGAAGGGAAGTGGTATAAACGAGCTGCCGTGGTGGTATGCTGGCCAAGACCTGAGTTCTCAGAGACTTCGCCTTCTTCAATGTCTAGCGTTGGCATTAATGCATTCACTAGGCTTGACTTACCCACACCCGATTGACCAACAAAGATGTTGATACGGTCTTTAAGTTCAGCTTCCAGCTCTTTGATGCCGTAGCCAGACTCTTTACTCACGAACATCACTTTGTAGCCGATCTTCTCGTACTCTTTCAGTGTTTCACGGTATTCAGCAATCTGCTCATCAGTCAGCAGGTCGACCTTATTCAGCACAACAAGTGGCGCGATGTTCACTGTTTCTGAAGCGATCAAATAGCGGTCGATAATATTAAGTGATAGCTCTGGTAGCACTGCCGATACGATAACCATTTGGTCAACGTTCGCAGCAACCGGCTTTAGGCCATCGTAGTAATCAGGGCGAGTCAGCATTGAAGTTCTCGGTTCAACCGCTTCCACAACGCCAGAAATGCCGGCCATGGATTCTAAGCCTGCGCGCCAAGTCACTCGGTCACCAGAAACTAAAGTCTCGATACTACGGCGTAAGTTACAACGATGAACTTCGTTAGTTTCAAGATCTTCGATATCGGCATGTTGGCCAAAGCGCGTAATCACGAGTCCGCTTTTGGTTCCGCCAAGCATGTTCTCATCCCACTGGATAGAATCTTCTTTCTTGAGTCGCTTGTTCTGGTTGCTACGTACACGACGCACTTGACCTTTGGTTAACTTCTTTTTTTTAGCCACAATTTTTCACTTAACACATCTAACTTGATGATTGGGAACTCAAACAGGATGTTGCTGGTACCACGTGATTTCGATGGTCCTAAAGCTAGTTTGAGTATAGTTATTTGGGTATAGTACCTCTTTTACACATAAACAAATAGGCGACGCCTTATGTCCTTTAGCGATCAGAACCTTATTTGGGTTGATCTAGAGATGACAGGACTTGATCCTGAAACTCATAAAATCATTGAAATTGCTACTATCGTTACTGATAGTGAGCTTAACATCCTGGCTGAAGGACCTGTTTTGGCTATTCACCAACCTCAGAGTGAATTGGACAAGATGGACGAGTGGTGTACAACGACGCACACTGGCAGCGGCCTCGTGAAGCGAATTCAAGAAAGCACGGTTTCAGAGCAAGATGCCATCCAACAAACGATTGAGTTTCTTGAAAAATGGGTACCAAAAGGTAAGTCACCGATTTGTGGCAACAGCATTGGTCAAGATCGCCGTTTCCTATACAAGCACATGCCAGAGTTAGAAGAGTACTTCCACTACCGCTATGTTGACGTAAGCACGCTGAAAGAGCTTGCGCGTCGTTGGAAACCTGAAGTGCTAGATGGTTTTTCTAAGTCAGGAAGTCACCTTGCACTTGATGATATTCGAGAGTCGATCGCCGAGCTGCAGTACTACCGAAAAACGATTATTAACATCTAGTCGGATAAAATGATCACGTTTATCTAACTTTTCAGGGACATAAGAGCTAATTTTTTTGCAAATCTGTGTGCTTTTACAGCAGTTGAGTAAAAAGTTTCGTAATTTTGCATTAAGGACTTGCATCACAAAAAAATGCTCTTATAATTCGCAGCCCTGAACGGCGAAAGACGTTTTTAGATTGCGATACTAGCTCAGTTGGTAGAGCGCAACCTTGCCAAGGTTGAGGTCATCGGTTCGAACCCGATGTATCGCTCCAATTTGTAGGTTATGGCGAAAG
>NZ_JAUJED010000052.1:0-1042 GCF_030442075.1 Vibrio sp. TMPB1044
TGATATGGCCCCTAAAAAGTAGACACAGGGGTTTAGTTGATTAGTTCAAAGTCCATGGGACTCACTCCACCTAGAGTCCCATGTCTTCTTACTGGATTATAATAGGTATCGATATAAATTCGACTTTGCATCGTCATTTCTTGTCGTGAAAGCTGATCTAAGTTGTTCATCCACTCTTTCTTATATTGCGCAAAGAAGCTTTCGGAACAAGCGTTATCCCAACAGTTTCCTTTTCTCGACATGCTGACTTTAATCTTTCGTTTACGGTGCCAACGGATCGTCTCCAACGCTCGATACTGTATACCTTGATCGGAGTGAAACAAAAGCTCGTGACCTAAGGGCTGCCTTTGTTCCCAAGCCTTATTCAGGCTTCTTAGCACTAACTTTGCGTTATTAATACGACTTGTCGACCAACCAATCACTTTGCGTGAAAACAAATCTAAGACAACGCACAGGTATTGCCAACCATCAGTACAGCGCACCTGAGTGATATCTGACACCCAAACTCGATCGGGTTTATCCACCTTAAATTGACGGGCAAGAATGTTATAGGCAGGTATAAGCGTATTTTGTCTTGGCGCTCGTCCATATCGCTTCTTGCTCGCGCAAGAGCGATAGCCCATATTCTGCAAAAGCCTCTGTACTCGCTTTTTATTACAAATAAAGCCGTTAGCGACTGCTGCTTCCCAAAGCTTTCGATAGCCTGGAATACAATACTGAGCTTCGCTTTCTCTCCTCAAGTAGTGACTTAAAGACTCATTGTCTGTCTCTCGCTTCGATGGTTTCCTTGTTAGCCACTTGTAATAACCCGCTTTAGAAACGCCCAACCATTGGCATAGTCGAATGACAGGAAGCTTCACACTGGCCTTCTTAAGGATATACTCGAACCTTATTCTTTTTGGCTGTCGAAGAAAGCCTTCGCTTCCTTTAAGAAATCATTCTCCAGCTCTGCCATCTCAAGCTTCTTTTTCAATTGACGGATCTCTTTCTCCAGTTGTGTAACGGATGTTTCGGGACCGTGGTTAGGTATTGGGAGGGAGTT
>NZ_JAUJED010000053.1:0-378 GCF_030442075.1 Vibrio sp. TMPB1044
CCCTTCCTCACAACTGAAAGTACTTTACAACCCGAAGGCCTTCTTCATACACGCGGCATGGCTGCATCAGGCTTTCGCCCATTGTGCAATATTCCCCACTGCTGCCTCCCGTAGGAGTCTGGACCGTGTCTCAGTTCCAGTGTGGCTGATCATCCTCTCAGACCAGCTAGGGATCGTCGCCTTGGTGAGCCATTACCTCACCAACTAGCTAATCCCACCTAGGCATATCTTGACGCGAGAGGCCCGAAGGTCCCCCTCTTTGGCCCGTAGGCATTATGCGGTATTAGCCATCGTTTCCAATGGTTATCCCCCACATCAAGGCAATTTCCTAGGCATTACTCACCCGTCCGCCGCTCGACGCCCATTAACGCACCCGAA
>NZ_JAUJED010000054.1:0-867 GCF_030442075.1 Vibrio sp. TMPB1044
AAGCTGCTTAACGGTACTCACGGCACTAAATCATTCCAAATCGGTGCGGATAACGGTGAAGCGGTAATGCTTCAACTGAAAGACATGCGCTCTGATAATGCTCAGATGGGTGGTAAGAGCTACCAAACTGAGAACGCGAAAGACAAAGATTGGAACGTTCAAGCTGGCTCTAACGACCTAAAACTGTCGTTCACTGATAACTTCGGTCAAGCACAAGAAATCGACATCAACGCAAAAGCGGGTGACGATATCGAAGAGCTAGCAACGTACATCAACGGTCAACAAGACTCTGTGAAAGCGTCTGTAACTGAAGATGGTAAGCTACAAATGTTTACTGGTAACAACAAAGTTGAAGGCGAAGTGGCATTCTCTGGCAGCCTTGCTGGTGAACTAGGCATGCAACCTGGCAAAGACGTAACGGTTGATACTATCGACGTAACATCAGTTGGTGGCGCACAAGAGTCTGTAGCCGTTATCGATGCGGCACTTAAGTATGTAGACAGCCACCGTGCTGAGCTAGGTGCTTTCCAAAACCGTTTCGACCACGCTATCAGCAACTTAGACAACATTAACGAGAACGTTAACGCATCTAAGAGCCGTATTAAAGATACCGATTTCGCGAAAGAAACGACTCAGATGACTAAGTCTCAGATCCTTTCTCAAGCTTCAAGCTCGATTCTTGCTCAAGCGAAGCAAGCTCCGAACTCGGCACTTAGCCTACTAGGTTAATCGATTGAAAGGCCACGTTGACTATAAGCATGGTTGATCATAAGCGTTAACGTTAGGCTTCCACAAATTAGCTCGTGGTGAGAGATGAGCGCTAAACAGACCCAGCTTCGGCTGGGTTTTTTATTGCCTGCGATTTGG
>NZ_JAUJED010000055.1:0-299 GCF_030442075.1 Vibrio sp. TMPB1044
AGCAAGCTAGCGATAGTGAGCGAATCCCAAAAAGTGCGTCGTAGTCCGGATTGGAGTCTGCAACTCGACTCCATGAAGTCGGAATCGCTAGTAATCGTAGATCAGAATGCTACGGTGAATACGTTCCCGGGCCTTGTACACACCGCCCGTCACACCATGGGAGTGGGCTGCAAAAGAAGTGGGTAGTTTAACCTTTCGGGGAGGACGCTCACCACTTTGTGGTTCATGACTGGGGTGAAGTCGTAACAAGGTAGCCCTAGGGGAACCTGGGGCTGGATCACCTCCTTATACGAAGATAC
>NZ_JAUJED010000056.1:0-213 GCF_030442075.1 Vibrio sp. TMPB1044
AACTTCGTTACATTGTCAGGCTCGCTGCTTTATTCAGAGCCTTAGGGTCGTCTGGTGATACAAACGGTTCACTCTTATCGCGGTGAACAGCGCTTCATACGACTTCACGTCGCACGTCGGATAGGCGACACCTGTTACCAGATGCCGCCCTCCTAAGAACCGTACGTGCAACTTTCACTGCATACGGCTCAAGCCTCCACTAAGGCGTTATTG
>NZ_JAUJED010000057.1:0-663 GCF_030442075.1 Vibrio sp. TMPB1044
GCCAGGGAAAACTCATCTCAAGGCTCGCTTCCCGCTTAGATGCTTTCAGCGGTTATCGATTCCGAACTTAGCTACCGGGCAATGCCATTGGCATGACAACCCGAACACCAGAGGTTCGTCCACTCCGGTCCTCTCGTACTAGGAGCAGCCCCTTTCAATTTTCCAACGCCCACGGCAGATAGGGACCGAACTGTCTCACGACGTTCTAAACCCAGCTCGCGTACCACTTTAAATGGCGAACAGCCATACCCTTGGGACCGACTTCAGCCCCAGGATGTGATGAGCCGACATCGAGGTGCCAAACACCGCCGTCGATATGAACTCTTGGGCGGTATCAGCCTGTTATCCCCGGAGTACCTTTTATCCGTTGAGCGATGGCCCTTCCATTCAGAACCACCGGATCACTATGACCTGCTTTCGCACCTGCTCGAATTGTCATTCTCGCAGTCAAGCGGGCTTATGCCATTGCACTAACCACACGATGTCCAACCGTGTTTAGCCCACCTTCGTGCTCCTCCGTTACTCTTTGGGAGGAGACCGCCCCAGTCAAACTACCCACCAGGCACTGTCCGTAATCCCGATTCAGGGACCAACGTTAGAACATCAAAACTACAAGGGTGGTATTTCAAGGACGACTCCACCACATCTAGCGACGCGGTTTCA